>CAKURN010000143.1 GCA_934675695.1 uncultured Candidatus Melainabacteria bacterium
GACAGACTTTGGTCCATTAATTGCAAACCCAAAAACAGCATTGCTAGGTGGTGCTGCTCAGTTTGGTATCTTTGGTGCATTGTTATTGGCATTGTGCTTAGGTTTCAACTTGCCTGAAGCAGGTTCAATCGGTATCATTGGTGGTGCTGATGGCCCTACTTCAATATTCGTTACTTCTCGTTTAGCTCCTGACCTTTTAGGTGCAATTGCAGTTGCTGCTTATTCTTATATGGCATTGGTTCCACTAATTCAACCACCAATTATGAAAGTGTTAACTACAAAAGCTGAACGTCAAATCCAAATGACACAACTAAGAACAGTTTCAAAAAGAGAAAAAATCACATTCCCTCTTGTAGTTCTTGTTTTGTGTGCAATATTCTTGCCTGACGCTTGCCCTCTTGTTGGTATGTTGACATTTGGTAACTTGTGTAAAGAATGCGGTGTTGTTGAAAGACTTTCAAACACTATGCAAAACGCTTTAATTAATATTATTACTATTTTCTTAGGTTTGGCTGTTGGTCTAAAACTTCAATTTGACCACTTCTTGACTTTAGAAACATTAAAAATATTAGTTTTAGGTATCTTAGCATTCTCTATGGCAACAGCAGCAGGCGTTATCATGGCAAAAATAATGAACTTTTTCTCAAAAACAAAAATCAACCCGCTTATTGGTTCAGCAGGTGTATCTGCAGTTCCAATGGCTGCTCGTGTATCAAACAAAGTTGGTTTAGAAGAAAATCCACAAAACTTCTTGCTTATGCACGCTATGGGTCCAAACGTTGCAGGTGTAATCGGTTCAGCTGTAGCAGCCGGTGTATTACTTTCAATTTGTCACTAATGCAATTTGATATATAAAACAAAAAACCGAAGCTTTTATAGTTTCGGTTTTTTTAATAGAATTTTGTTAAGAATTAATACAAAATTTAACAAAATTTGCGACTAATTGAATATAATATTTTTTGATACTATAATTAAATTATGATAGATAATGGCATATCCAATCAAAAAATAGCACTTTACCCTGGCAGTTTTGACCCTATTACAAACGGGCATTTAGATGTTCTAGAAAGAGCAAGCAGAATGTTCGACGTTGTAGTAATTGCTGTCTTAAATCACCCCAACAAAAAAGCATATTTGACAGTCAATGAAAGGGTTGAACTCATTAGAGAAGCTACAAATAATATACCGAACGTAAGAGTAGACAGCTTTAATGGTCTTACAGTAGAATATGCCAAAAAAATTGGTGCTAAATTTTTAATCAGAGGCTTGAGAACAATTACTGATTTTGAATACGAAATTCAACTTTGCCAAACTAATCACGTAATAGCCCCTGACATTGATACAGTGTTTTTATCAACAAACCCGGATCACAACTTTATTTCATCCAGCATGGTAAAAGAACTTTCAAACCTAAAAACAGATATCTCAAAATTTGTTCCGGAAAATGTGGTAGAATATTTAAAGGGATGAACGAAAGGTTGTAAAATAAAATGGCTGAATCAATCAACAGAATGTATGAACTAATAGATGAACTAAATGCTCTTATGGAAGATGGTATTCCTATTTTACCGGGCAGAATAATTGTCAACCAAAAAGAACTATACAGGATTACCCATGGTTTTGATGAAAGTGTGCCTGAAGAAATTCAAGACGCTAGAAGAATAATCAGCAAAAAAGACGAAATAATCCAAGATGCCAAACTCCACGCTGAACGTATCATTCAAGATGCAGAAAACGAAAGATACAAACTGTTGAATGAATCAAATTTAAGCAAAACAATGGAAGAACATGCGGAAAAATTCAGACAGTCAGTTTTTGAAGAATGTCAACAAATAAAAATGCAAGCATTTAATGAAGCTCAAGAATTAAGACTAAATTCCAAAAACGAAGCAATCAGTTTAAAAGAAAATTCTCAAAAATATGCCCAAAACGTGCTTATGCGTTTAGAACAAATGTTAAATTCTTTGTATCAAGATGTAATGAACAACCAACAACAACTGCAAGAAATAAAAACATCTGAATCAGTACAAAGACTAGGCAACGAACAATAATTTAATTTATCTAAAACAAAACAACTCAAAATTTAGTTTTTGAGTTGTTTTTTATATGTTTATAAAAATAAAAAGCTATTTTAATATTTCAGGGTGATTTGAATTAGACAAAACAATTTCTTGATATTCGTTTTTGTTAAAATCAATACCCCATTTTTTCGTATCCAGGGTTTTGTATTTTGGCTTTTTCTTTTTTTTCAATGGCTTTTCATTCATTTTACATTACCACTTGCAATTTCATAGAAGATTTTGCAACGTTCACAAGAACTTTTACGTTTTCTACTTTTACAATAAAATTCGTACCAAATTCGTCTTTGTCTGTCATTCTATATTTTATTTCGTAATTTTCTAATTTTGGACATTTGAAATTATAAAGAGCAAACACATCATCAAAAATATAACCTACAAGGTTAATGTTTTCGTTGTATGACACGCACATAAAACCTTTTTCCGGTGCAATTTCTATTTTTGACAATACGATTGGTTCATTTTGCAATTCAACTTTAATTTCTTCTTTAACAATAGGAGAAGTCACAATATCGGGTTGTTTGAGATTAACTTCTTCTTTTTCCATTTGTTTGGTTAAGATTTCTCTTTCTTTTTTAGGTTGCTTTGCACCAATTGCATTATCTATAACATCATATTCACCGGATGAAACATCGATAACATTGTCTTCTCTAAGGATTTTTTGTATGATGTCATAGTCGCTTTGTTTTGTAGTTTCTTTTTTTATTGTTCTGTTGAATTTTTCGTAGTTATTAAGTTCAGGGTCATAACTGGACAACTCATAGTTTCTTTTGATAGCAGAACTAGCAGGGTCAGAAAACACCGTCTGTCTAACATTTTTATCAAATACAAAATACTGCCCGTTGTTTGTTGTTTTTTGTGGTTTTTTTACCGGTGTCTTTTTGTCTTGTAATTCAGATTTTGTTTTTAGTTTTGGGTTTGATTTTTGTTTTCTTGTTAATGCAAACAAAGCAACAAAGAAAACTATCACGCCTGAAACTAGCATACACAATATATTTAACAAAGTAATATTAGAATCAGCAAAAAAATCATCTACTTTTTTAAATTGATTATGAATTTTTCTTTTAAGTTTTGAAAAGATTGAAATTTCTTCTTTGTATGATGAATCAAACTCATTATCTTGGGCTTCAGATGGAATTTTTAAATCAGAATCGAAATCGTTTATAGTTTCTTCGTCAACAAAATTTTGTTGTTTTTCTGTTTTTATTTCTTCTGTTGGGTTTGTTGTTTTATTGTCTAGTATTGCTTTTTGTAACACAGGTTTTGATTCTATCGGTTTTGTTTCAGCTTTTTGTTTAATTGTTTTTTGGTCTATTTTATTTGGTTTTATTGTTTCTTTTTTTTCTACAACCACAGGTTTTTTAGAGGTTTCTTGAATGTTTTTTTCAACTTTTACAGGTTGAACATTTTGCAAATTTTTTTTTTGAACCTGAGTTTCAGTCGGCAGCGGTGCTTTTGCTATTTTTACAGAAGAAGAAGTATTCTTTGAAACCGACTCATTAGTAGAATTTTTTATGTTTATATTAAAGTTTACAGGTTTTGTTGTTGTGATGTTTATTTTGGTGTAGCCATTATTTACATCTTGTCCTGCATAAGAATATGAATTTGTTGTAATGTTTCTGATGTCAGAAGACTGAGTGTTTACTACAGAAGAAACATTCTTTGTTTCAGGAAGCAATATATAATAGCTCAAATCGTTCTTTTTAATGACTTTTACAGGGTCTAGGTATTTTTTTGATGTGTATAAATTTATTGTATAAGAATTGTCGGAAACTTTTGCCAATTCTACTTTTGAAAGAGAATTTTTGTATTCCAGATTAATAGAATAAGCACAATTCGACAAAACGAACAACATAAACAAACTTATAAGAATCTTATTGAATATTTTTTTGTTAGATATTTTGTTCAATTTCCTATCCTTTTTTAAAATTTGTCTTGTCTTTTCTATTAATTTATCATGTTAATATTATAATATAAATATACTACTTATTACAAATTCTTTAAAAAACTATGGAAAATCTTAATAATTTTAACAATAAAAACAATTTTAAAGCAGGATTTGTCACGTTGATTGCAAGACCAAACACCGGCAAATCGACTCTTTTAAACAAAATTCTCAACCAAAAAGTCGCAATTGCAACGCCCTTGAGGCAAACAACCAGAAAAAACATGAAAGGTATCTATACAGATGATGATTCTCAAATAGTCATAATAG
>CAKURN010000144.1 GCA_934675695.1 uncultured Candidatus Melainabacteria bacterium
TTGCGTATTTTTTATTGACACATATTTAAAGATATGATATACTGAATTAAGAACCACTACACAAATTATTCTTTTTCTACTTTTGATATAGCTCTTGTTTCAAATACTCAACAAGTTTTCTTCCCGAGTCCTTTTGGCGATACTTCTTTATGGTTTAAAACCATTTCTCCGGGGGATAGAACTGTTGGCAAGTTGTCTTTTTCTGTTGCAGATAAAAAAGCAAAACACTGGCTTGTTTTTTATGATAGAAAAACAAAAAAACCTTTAGCAAAATATTCAATAGACAATGCAAAAAATGATTTAAAAGAATTAAACAAAAAGAAGAAAAAGAAAAAGTAATAGCAATATTTTTAAGCTTTTCGTTTTTATATATTTATGATGAACAATATTCCTAATGCAAATTTTTCATATAACTTCTTTAAAGATTTTGCAAAAGCAAGCGAACTATCTTCTAATAGAACATATTTGAAAAATGCTTACGGTCATGATGTTCAATATTACAATGATACAGTTGATTTTAACGAAGCAAAAAAGAAAAAAAGAAATAAAGCATTAATTTTTGGTTCAGTTGCTTTGATTGGTGCAGGTGCTGTTCTTAGTGCTTTTGCTTACGGTAAAAAAATTCCTCTCGATTCTTTAAAAGATGGAAAATATAAAGAAGGAGCTGAAAAAGCTTTTTCTTATATTCAAAATGCTTGTGCTAATTTTACAACAATAAAAGATGCATTTTGGATGAAAGTTGAAGATAGATTTAAAGACATCCCGATACTTAGTTCTATAAAAAAAGGTAGTGATAGATTTACAAAATTCTATTCAGATACTTTGACAAATGGAACAAAAGATAGGCTAATTAAAATATTGGGTAGTGAAGACGCTTATAAAGAATATATGTCAAAAATAAACCTAAATTCTGATTTATCAAAAGTTATGTCAGATATGGTTCCGGAATTTGAAAATGGAAAAGCTGTAAATGGTCTTTTTAGTGATTTAAGCCCAAAAGCTTTGTTTGATAAAATCGCCGGCTCCGGCATCAGAGATGATATAGTTACTGAAAAATACAAAAATATCGTAAACTTAAAAGCTGCTGAAGAATTGTTAGAAAATAAAAAGCTTGAATTGACGCCGGATAAAATCAAAAAATGTAATGAATTAATTCAAAAAGAATTTCTTCCAAAAGCCGGTGATATCGTAAACGGTTGTGCACCAACCGATGTGATTACGGCAGCAATTCCTGTTATTGGTTTTGGAGCTGCAGTTGCAGGCACAAAAGAAAAAGAAAAACGAAATTCTTTGATATTGAATTTGGGAGTACCTTTATTCCCAACGTTTTTAATGCCGCTTGTTGGGTTAAAATTCCCTGTGTTGAATGGATTTAAGGGTATGGTTGCCGGTTTTGCCGTTGGACAAGTAGTAAAACAGAGTGTAAAATTCATCGGTAAAAAATTAGAAAAAAATAACAAAAATAATGAAAATGTACAAACAAAATAAAAAACGCCTCTTTAAATAAAAGAAGCGTTTTTGTATATCTTTAAAAGATTATTCAGTAACATTAATTACGCTAACAGGGCAAGCGTCTGCTGCATCTTTAATTGAATCTTCGTTGCCTGCAACTTTTGCTTCATCAATAGTACATACGTCTTCTACTTTAAATACGTCTGAACAAAATGATTCACAAGCGCCACAACCGATGCAACCTTCTTCAATAGTAACTTTCATTATCTAATCTCCTTTACAATTTAACTCTATTTAGTATATAAAATAAAAAATTTTTTGCAATAGATACTAAGGCTTATAATTTTCTAGTATTTTTTCTTTTGAAATTGTTCCACAATTAAATACCAAATCCAATTGAGAAATATTGTAATTTATGATTGAAGCGACATATTGTACTCTTGCAGTTGTTACTTCGTTTTGTGCTTGTATAACATCTAGCAAAATACCTTTTCCATTGTTAAACCTTAATGTCGCAAGTTTTATACTTTCTTTTGAAAAATCTAATCGCTCTTTATTTATTTCTATTTGTTTTTTATTAAAAAATGAGCTCGACTGTGCCTTTATTAAATTTTCTTTTATCATTCTTAAATTGTTTTCGTATTCTAATTTTTTAGTTTTAATTTTTTCATTTTGAACTTTGATTTTTTTCATTGTTCCAACCCCAAAATACTCTCCGGGCTGCCACGACAAATACCCTGCTACAATGTAGTTTGGGTAAAATGAAGTTTTTGCCGTTCCTTGAAATTGTTGTTGATAGCCTATATATGGTTTTGGAATAAAATCTGTAACAATAGTATTTTTTACTTGTCTTTCATAATTAATTAAAGCCTTGTCGCTTTTTAAATCTTCTCTGTTATCTATCGCAAACAAATACAATTCCTCGATTGGCTTTTGATAATCAATCAAATCTAATTCACTAACCTCATCTTCAAAAGGCATCAACTTTGTTTCTACTTCTATACCTAAAATATTTGCAAGGTTTGTTTCTGAAATCCTAAAGTCATTTAATGCATTTAAAACCTTGTTTTTAGCATCCAGTGATTCATTTTGCGAACGAATAACGTCAAAATGCGTTCCAAAACCGGCTTTTTCTTGACTTTTTGCTAGTGTTAATTGTGCATTTCTTTCAATTAAATTTCTTAAATATATTTCTGTATATATTTTTGCAAGAAGTGCTTCGTAATAGTATTTTGAAGTTAGGTATATGACTTGGGATTTTGTGAAATTTTGCGTGTGATTTTTCGATTTTGAAAAATATTTTGCTGCTTTTGCTTCAAAAATTTCTTTTCCGCCTTTTGTCAAACTGTGATATACATTCAAATTAATTGAAACCGCAGTTTCGTCAAAATTGTCGCTTAACACCCCGCCTACAAGAATTTGCCCTGCGTAATGAGCAATATAGCTTGTTGTTTCAAAATTAGGCAAAAATTTAGATAAAGAATATTCATAGTTGTATTTTGCACTTTTAAATTCATGGTATTTTATTTGAATATCAAAATTGTTCCTCATTGCAACACTAATACATTCATCTAAACTAACAGGAATAAAATCGCCTTTAATTTGCTCTTTTATAAAAGTTTCAATATCAATATTATCTATAAATTTTTTACAAAATTCATTCAAATCGCATTTTGCTGTAACGGTCAAATCTATTGGTTTGTCGAGAAGAATGTCTTTTGCAAAAGATAAATTTATATTTAAAATGAGTAATATTAATATTGCAGAGAAAAACTTCATTCAGATATTTTATATAATCCTAATATTGTTAATAATATCTTTATCGGCTAATGCTTTTGTGATAAATTATTTATGTAAGATAAAAAGGATATCCAAAAATGGCAAATACAGAACTTCAAACTACCTACAATGCTAGAGAAATTGAAAATGAGATTTATAAATTTTGGGAAGAAAATGAATGCTTTAAAGCTGACAATACTTCTCCAAAAGAACCTTATTCTATAGTTATTCCTCCGCCAAATGTAACAGGTGTTTTGCATATGGGGCATGCTCTGGATGGAACTCTGCAAGATATCTTAATTAGATACAATCGTATGTTAGGTAAAGAAGTTCTTTGGATGCCGGGGTGTGACCATGCCGGTATTGCAACACAAAATGTTGTTGAAAAACAATTAGCAAAAGAAAACAAAACCCGCCACGATTTAGGTAGAGAAAAATTCCTTGCAACAACTTGGAAATGGGCTGATGAACACAAAAACAGAATCCTGGAACAATTTAAGCTTTTGGGTGCTTCGTTTGATTTATCAAGAAAAAGATTTACACTGGATGAAGGCTGCTCTAATGCCGTTAAAAAAGTATTTGTTGATTTATACAATAAAGGCTTAATCTACAAAGGCACATACATTGTAAACTGGTGTCCTAGATGTCAAAGTGCTATTTCTGATATTGAAACAAACTATGAAACAGAAGATGGAAATTTGTGGGAAATTTCTTATGCACTAAAAGATAGAATGGGTGCTATTGTTGTTGCAACAACCAGACCTGAAACAATGTTTGGTGATGTCGCTATCGCTGTTCATCCTGATGATTACAAATACAAAGACTTAATTGGAACTGAATGCGTTATGCCATTAACCGGTAGAAAAATTCCAATTATTGCAGATGAATATGTAGATAAAAGTTTCGGTACGGGTGCTGTAAAGATTACTCCTGCACATGATCCAAATGACTTTGAAGTTGGCAAAAGACACAATTTGCCTCAAATAAAAG
>CAKURN010000145.1 GCA_934675695.1 uncultured Candidatus Melainabacteria bacterium
GTATGCAGGGGTATTAGAACAAGAATATAAATGCTACATTTAGATTTTTTTGTTTTTGTGTTATTATTTTTCTATAAGGGAAAATAAGATGGCAAGAGCAAAAGAAATAGAAGTTGTAATTGATGTTGAAACAACGGGTCTGGATTACACAAGAGAAAAAATAATCGAATTTGCAGGTGTAAAGCTTGTAAACGGAAAAATAAAAGAAACATTTGAAACATTAATCAATGCAAAACAACACATCAGAAAATCTTCACAAGCAATCCATGGTATAACTGAAGAAGATTTGTCTGACGCTCCGACTGAAGAAGAAATTTACCCTGAAATATTTGAGTTTATTGGTGATGCTACTCTTGTTGCTCACAATGCAGTGTTTGATTATTCGTTTTTAAATAGAACTTCAAAACGCCTTTATGAAAAAGAACTATCAAACAACTACGTTGATACTCAAATGATGTTTAAAGAAGTTTATCCGCAATACGAATCATGCGGACTAGACAGTTTGGTTAATGTGTTTGGTTTTTCTAATCAAAAACGCCACAGAGCAATGGGGGACGCTATGGCTCTTGCTCAATGTTATCCAAAATTGAAAAAGCTTTATTTTCAAAAATACGATTGGGAATTGTCCCAAATAGAACATGTTGAGTATCTTTTTGAAAGATATTTAAGACTTCAATCTGCAATAAACACTATGCAATCAGAAATTCAAGATTTAAGGTCAATATTTAAAATATACTTTGAACGTGGTGGAAAAGAAATTCAAGCAAACACAGGCGAAATTCTTCAATATAACCACAAAAAAACTTTCTCTTATGATTTTGCCCAAATTAAAGAAGTTTTGGAAGAAATAGGGGCTTTACCTAAAGCTGTCAAATTAAACAACGCTTTTATCGACAGATTGGTTTTAGGAAACGGCATTTCAGAAGATACAAAAGACAAAATCAAATCTGCAAGAATAGAAATAAGTGAAAACAAATCATTTAGTGTTTCAAAAGAAAAAGTTAAAAACTAGTACTTTTTATGTTTGTTAAAAAATACATCTTTTGTGGAACTTATTAATTGTAAGAGATACACAAGGATACAAGGATGTCTATAAACGCAATATCAAGCGTTTCTTTGTACGAGTATTATTATCAGATAAACAACAACAAACAAAAAGAAGAAGAATCCCAAACTGCAAAAGAGCTGAAGAAATTGGGTATTACTCCTACTGATAATGAACAAGTAAACGTTGCTATGCTAAAGAAAGCTAAAAAAGCCGAACAAGAGCAAGAAAGTAACAATGTGACTAAAGAAGCTACATATAAAGACCGTCCATGGGCTGATATAATGAATCAGCTGGGATTATCTTTTAACACTGATCCTAAAGACGACGTTCAAAGTATTAGAAGTGCTTTATCAAATCTCATCAGTGGCATCGACGATAAAGAGTTGCTTGCCGATGTGAAAGATCTTGATGACTATGTAAAATCTATGTATATCACTTACTACAACAATGACTTTGACGCAAGCAAAATTTCAAATTCATTGTCGATGGAATTAGAGGGTATTTCGGCGATTAACAAAGCAAGGGTACTCTAATTGAGAATTTTCGATAGTTCTTTTTGACGTTTGTTTTTAAGAATTAAAGATTCATTCTCAACGATTTCTTCCCAAATGGGAGTTTTGATGTTATCAATAGGGATTTTAGAGGCATTAGCCAATGAAGTCCCTATTTTGTTTTTTTCTCTTTTTCGCCACAATTGCTTAAAAGCACCCAAATTTCCGCCGTTTTGTGACACTTCTATCAAAAAATCTGCCAAACTTTCTTCACAAATAGACAAATTCGTCTGCACGATATCCCATTCTATACTAGGGCTTCTGAAATCTATGCCCATTTTGTGAAAGGTTTTTTTGAGGTAGTTTACTTTGTTTTCGAGAGATTTTTTGTCTTCTCTTTTCATCAATTCAAAAGGCGTGTGAGCTTTTGGAATAAAAGTTGAAGCAGACAACGTAATATCGAAATTGCTTCCGTCATTTTTTATTTGAGTTTTTATTTTTTGTGCCAAATTAATCAAAGCTTCTATGTCTTCTTCATTTTCTGTGGGCAAACCCAGCATTGTGTAGATTTTGAGACCTCTTAGCCCGTTTTTTTGTGCAATATGTATAGTGTTTAGGATTTGTTCATCTGTCAAATCTTTTTGTATCAAATTTCTGAGCCTTTGGCTTCCTGCTTCTAGTGCTATTGTTGCTGTTTTTTGTTTACATTTTACGAGAGTTTGAATTAGTTTGTCATCTACCCAATCAGCCCTAAGAGAAGAAATGGAAAGCTCTATATCATATCCTTCATCTATTTTTTGAGATATAAAATCAACAATTTTGCTAAAATCAGGGTGACCTGCAACATAAGCCCCTAAAAGTGCGATTTTATTTGTGTATTGAAGTCCGAGTTCTATTGTTTCTATTATTTTTTCATATTTTATGAAACGAACGGGAATATTAAGCCAGCTTGCCAAACAGAAGTTGCACATTTTCGGGCAGCCTCTTTCGATTTCTATAACAAAAGTGTCTTTAAAGTAGCTTTTTTCTGACAAAATCGGTGTGTAAAAAATTTCTTTTTCTAAATTATCTCTTGTGATTTTTGTTTTTTTAGGAAATTTTGGAACATAAATTCCATCAAGCAAAGAAAGTTCTTTTAAAATTTCATCTCTTGGTTTTTCGTCTTTGTTTTTTAAAACGTTCATCGCAGCTTTTAGGCAGTTCATTTCTCCAACAGAAATAAAATCGAAAAATTCCTCATAAGGCTTTGGATTTGACATCAAAACAGGGCCGCCTGCAAAAATTATCGGGTGAGTTTCGTTTCTATCTTTGCTTTTTAGAGGAATGTCGTATTTTGTGAGCATTTTTATGATATTTAAAATATCTATTTCAAAACTGACTGAAAACCCTATACAATGGACATAATCAGGTGGAACTTGGGTCGTTTTTGTGTCTTGGTAAATTCTTTCAACGAACAATTCAGAATCCAAATCTAGCATTTTAAAAATACAAAGATAGCCGACAGATGCCATAGCGAAACTTTCTATTGCCGGAAAAGCAAACCAGACGTTGATTTTTGGTTCTTTTTCTATTCTTGTGTATAAAAATTTTTCCATATTTTATTTCTTGTTTATTTTGTTTAAATACAATTCATCAACCAAAATGCAGATGACAGAAGCCATTGCAGGTGCTAATATTACGCCCCAAACGCCTAAGAATCTTGCTCCGACTAAAAGAGCAATGATTATCATCAAAGGGTGCATATTTAATAGTTTGCCAAATACAATTGGGCGAAGAAACTGATTTTGAGCCCATTGTGCAATAATATAAACCAAAAAAGTTAAAATTATACAAGCAAAACCGCCTGAAATACTCGTCAACAAACCAATCGCAATAGCAACCGTCGGCCCGATAACCGGAATAATATCAAACAAACAAGTAATTAATCCCAACAAAAATGCGTGGTCGTTTTTCAAAAACAAAAGTCCGATAGTCGTCAAAACTCCGACAAAAACCATTGCAATGCCTTGTGCAAAAACATAATTTCCTACTTTTTGTGAAATAGAGTCGAGAATTTTTTTGGCTTGTTCTTTGCTTCTTCTTGGAAAAAATTCTATAAATTTGTCGGTTAGCCTTTTTTCATCATACGCAAAATAAAAAACTATAATCGCCATTGCAAAAAATGTGGTTAAAAAGCCCGCAATACCTTTTCCTGCGACGATTGAATTTTCTATTAAAAATTTTGAACTTTGGGTTATCGGTTCTTTTAAAGAATCAAAAGTAATAAAAGACGAGATAGATTGGTTAAATACTTTGAAATTCAAAACTTCGTCGAATTTGTCTATTAAATTTGGAAAATTGTTGACAAAACTAACTGTTTCATCAATACAGATACTGATCAATGGTATTAAAACAACCAAACTTGCCAAAATCATAACCAATAAAATCAACACAACTGCCCAAATTCTAGGCATTTTTGTTTCGAGCTTGTTGATTATAGGGTTGATTGCACAAGTAATTACAAAAGATGCAAACAACAACAATAAAATATCAATAGAATAAATAGCAAGCAACAATACTGCAACAACCAAAATGAAACAGATGATATTTTTTAGTGTTATTTTATTTTCCATTTTTCACCTTTTAAATATATTTTCTTCTATGTTATAATCATTATAG
>CAKURN010000146.1 GCA_934675695.1 uncultured Candidatus Melainabacteria bacterium
TTTGTAATTTGCTCCACGAAAAGCATAAATGCTCTGACTGTCATCTCCGACTGCCATCACGTTGTTGTGGGTAGAAGCCAACAATTTTACAATATCAGCTTGCAAAGTGTTTGTGTCTTGGTATTCATCGACCATTATGTATTTGTATTGGTTTGAAAGGGTTTTTCTGATGTTTTCGTTATCAGTTAAAAGAAATTTTAAATATAACAACAAATCATCATAATCCAAAATCGAATTTTCTCTTTTGTATGTTACATAAGCTTTGTGGATTTCTATTATTTTGTCTGTTACATCAAGAAAATTGAAGTATTCTTTTTCTATTATTTTTTTAACAGGAACTTCTTTGTTTACTGATTTTGAATAAATCTCAAGTATTGTACTTTTTTTGGGAAAACGTTTTTCTTTTTTGGGGAATAATTTTGTAGTCAAATGTTGAACAACATCTTCGCTATCGGCTGTATCCATAATAGTAAAGTTGTTTTTTAGACCCAAAAGTTTTGCGTATTTTCTTAATATCATATTAGAAAAGCTATGAAATGTGCCGCCTGCTACTTTTTCACATCTTTCATCCAACACAAGAGTCGCACGAGTAAGCATTTCTTTGCTTGCTTTTTTTGTAAAAGTCAAAAGCAAGATATTTTCAGGATTTATACCGTCTTCAATCAGACGAGCCGTTCTATAGGTAAGAGTTTTTGTTTTGCCTGTTCCGGCCCCTGCGATTACCAAAATTGCTCCGTCTTTTTGGCAAACTGCTTCTAATTGAGAAGGGTTCAGTTCTTTTTTGTAGTCAATTTTATAGTTTAATTGAGCCAAACTCTCTCTTTTTTTTAAGACAAATTTCTTTACGGGTTTTGTTTCTTTTGTTGGCATAGATTTATTTTAGCATAGAGTTATCTTATTTTCATCTTTCAATATGATGGACAATCTACTTTTTAAATAGTAATATTCTATTGAGGAAAGTTATACATTTGTGATGGAAAATCAAAACTTTAACAATTTAGATGAAAATTTCATAGACGAAGCAGACGATATAGAACTCGATGCTTCTTTTGCAAACGAATTTAAAAAAGGTTGTAAGCTCTACAATTTCCGCCGTCCTGACAAGTTTTCAAAAGAGCATTTGAAGGCTTTACAAGATATTCATAGAGATTTTACCAAAAATTTGGCAACGATTTTGACCAGCTATTTGCGTATGGAAGTAGAAATTGATGTTATTTCTGTTGACCAATTGACATACGAAGAATATGTCTGCTCTATGCCATCGCATGTACAAAATATGATTTTCAAACTAAATCCTCTTAGTGGCGAAGTGTCTTTGGGGATTAGTCCTGAGGTTCTTTCTATAATATTAGATAGAATGCTTGGTGGTGCAGGCGTTACAGCTGATCATGGAAAAGAATTGACACAAGTTGAAGAATTTTTGACGATAAAATTTGCAGAAAAAATTCTAAAAATTTTGGAAGAAGCTTGGAGTACTATTTTAACGATAAAATCAGAGTTTGTTACAATCGCAAACGGTTATCATTCTGTTCCTATTGCAAATACAGGTGAAATTGTTACTCTTATTTCTTTTGAAGTTCGTTTAGGACAAAAGAATTTTGGTTTGATGAATATATGTTTGCCTTATCCTGTATTAGAAACAGTTTTGCCAAAATTGACACCTCAGTATATTTATCAACATACTGCAGTTACGGCAAACGAAATCGGAAAAAATGAAACTCTTGAAAAAATCAAAAATGCACAACTCGAAATGCAAGTAATTTTGGGCATGGCAGATATCGAAATCAATGATGTCATTAATCTAAAAGTTGACGACATAATAAAACTAGAACAAAAACTCGACAAAGAGCTTGTTGCTTGTGTAAACAATAAAAAGAAGTTTTTTGTTATTCCGGGAGTTTTTCAAAACAAAGTTTGTATAAAAATCGCTGATCAGTATCACGTAGAGGAATAGTTTTTTAAATGGAAAAAGAAACAAAAGATTTAGATATTTCAAAATTAGAAAACGTCGAAAGACCAATAAAACAAGAGTCCTCCAGTACATGCAATCTTTTAATGGATGTAGAGTTGGAATTGTCTGCGATTTTAGGCGAAACTGATGCACCTTTGAAAAAAATACTAGATATAACAAAAGGCTCAATTATAGAACTAAATAACAAAACCTCAGAACCTATTACGCTTCTTGCAAATGGAGAAGAAATAGCAAAAGGCGAAGTTGTTATTATAGAAGACAATTTTGGATTAAGAATTACAAATATCAGTAAAAACAAACCTGCAGGTGAATAAATATGGAAATAAGCGACGGAATCATAAAAGAGCTTTTTAAAATAGCAAATGTAGAAATGCCGGAAAATATCTCTGAAACCGATGTTTTATCGGCTTTGATGAATATAAAAAATTCTAAACTTGAAAAAAAACAAGAAACAAATACTAAAACTTCTACAGAACCAGAAAAACCTCAAACCCAAGTTCTATCTACACCTGATGCTCCTACAAATAAAGTTCTTGTTGTAGATGATATTGGTGTTGTAACTTATCAATTAAAAGTTTTGTTTACGGAAATTGGTTATAATGTCCAAGTTGCAAAAGATATTTTTGGTGCTTTGAGTACTTTTTTAAAAGCAAAATTTGATTTTGTAATTATGGATTTATTTGTTTCAACTGAACAAGAAGGGTATACTCTTTTAGAAGAAACAAAAAAAATAATCACAAAAAACAATCTTCCAACAAAAATCATAGTCATAACTGCTTCTAACAAAACTGAAAACAAAATCAAATGTCTTAATGGCGGAGCCGATATATTCATCAAAAAAGAACTGGGTTGGCAAGACAAACTTCTAGAAATCATTGAAAATCACAGATTCGCAAATTAGCAGTTATTTTTTTAGTTTTGCAAGAATTTTTTCTTTAACATCGGCTAAATATTCTACTTTGAATATATAGTTTGAAGTCGCTATATAACAAACCAAAGAAGAAACAAACACGATAGAAACTCTTATTAATTTGAATATAAAATTATTTACAAAAGCTACATCTAATCCAAAATTTATGCAATAACCAAAAACAAAAGTAACTATTGCACACAAGACAATGTTTCTTATTTGTTTGAGGAATATTTTGTAACCTATGGAGATTTTTTTTCTGATTAAAATCGCTAAAAGTGTACCGTTGATTAGAGTGATTATTGTTGTAGACAGTGCAATTCCGTTTATTCCCATAAAACGAACAAGAATTGAATTAAAGATTAATTTTAAAGCAATCGAACCTATCGCTATATAAAAAGGGGTTTTTGAATCGTTGAAAGAATAATAAAGACGAGTGATAGAATCTCTAAACATGTAAGGAATTATAGATAAAGAAATGAAAAACAATACATCAGCTACCATTACAGTTGCTTTGTGGTCAAATGCACCACGCTCCAGTGCTAAAGAAATCAAATCTATTCTTGATATAAAAATAAATATCATCATAAAAGCACCGACATAAATCAATGAGCCAACGCCTTTATTGAAGTAGTGTCTTACTTCATCAAATTTTTCTTGAGCGACGAGTCTTGAAAACAAAGGAAACAAAGGAACTAAAAGTGCAGACAACATCAATCCTACAGGGAACTGGAAAATTCTGTTTGCATATCCATAAGCCGTCCACTGTCCTTGTTCTAAGCCGGAAGCAAAGAATATATCGACATAAATCCCTATTTGTCCGATTGTAGAAGACAAAAACGCAGGCATTAAAAGTTCTAATATGTCGTTAAAATTTTTGTTGTGGAAAAATTCAAAGCATGGTCTAAAAGTATACCCTAATTTCAGCACTATAGGTGTTTGCATTAACAACTGCAAAAAAGCCCCAATTGTAGTACCCAAAGCCAAATAAAAACCGTTTTCATCTCCACCTGCAATAAACAAAGTAGAAATTATACCGATAGATAGCATAGATGGAGCGATATTTGGTAAAAGAAATTTGTTATATGTAACTAAAATCCCATAATACAAGCCCAATAATGCACCAACCAAAATTACAGGTGACATTAATTTTAGATGTTGAGCAGCCAAAACAGACAATTCTGGTGTCGCTTGGGAGATTATTATTTTCATTACTTGTTGAGGAAAGAAAAAGCAAATCAATGCGATAGCCCCAAAAATAAGCATAGAAAAGGTTTCAAAAGTATT
>CAKURN010000147.1 GCA_934675695.1 uncultured Candidatus Melainabacteria bacterium
GAATTAGGCGAAACTAAAGAATTAAATTTTGAATTAGTTTGTGATGTACCAAAAAACAAAGACTTTGGAGATTTGGCGATTAATGTTTCAGCATTAGCAAGAACTGCAAAAATGGCACCTCCATTGATTGCACAAGCTATTGTAAAACACATAGAACCTGAAAATTTCTCAGTAAATGTTGTTAGTGGCTTTATAAACTTTAAATTAGAAAAAGAATTTTTAAACAAAATCGTTTCAGAAATTCTATCTAAAAAAGAAAATTACCTAAAAACCGATATCGGAAAAGGTGAAAAAGTAAATATAGAATACGTTAGTGCAAACCCAACAGGTCCTTTTCATATAGGTCATGGAAGATGGGCGGCATTGGGTTCGGCTTTGGCAAATATAATGAAATACACCGGATATGATGTTTTTCAAGAATTTTATATTAACGATGCCGGAAACCAAATAAACAAGCTTGCAAAATCTCTAGAAATCAGAGTTCGTCAATTAAAAGGCGAAAATATAGAGATGGAAGAAGGTTTGTACCCTGGAGAATATCTCATAGATTGTGCAAAAAGATACATCGAAGACAACAAAGGTATGTCTTATGGTGATTTTGCAAAAGCCGATATGTTAAGACTTCAAAAAGAACTATTAGAAAAATTTGGAACGCATTTCGATTTGTTCTTTTCTGAATTGACTCTTTATGAAAATAAAGAAGTAGATAAATGTATGGAAACTCTTAGAAAATCAGGTAAAATCTACGAAAAAGATGATGCTGTTTGGTTCAAGAGTTCTGATTATGGTGATGATCAAGATAGGGTTTTAATTAAAACTGATGGAAAAAATACATATTTGACAGCAGATATTGCTTATCACAAAAACAAACTCGATAGAGGTTTTGATAGATTAATCAATATTTGGGGTGCAGACCACCATGGTTATATCCCTAGAATGAAAGCAGCGATTGAAGCTTTGGGATATGATAGTTCAAAATTGGAAGTTTTGCTCGGACAATTAGTAAATTTAATCCAAGATGGCGAACAACAAAGAATGGGTAAACGCAAAAAAATGGTTACACTAGACGAACTCGTTGAGGAAGTTGGTGTTGATGCTACTCGTTTTTGGATGTTGATGAGGTCTGCTGATACTACTATTGATTTTGATGTTGATTTAGCAAAATCTCAAACAGACAAAAATCCTGTATTTTATGTTCAATATGCCCATGCTAGAGCTTGTTCAATATTGAGAAAAGCAACAGAAAAAAGACTCGATGTCGACAATAAAACAGAACTTCCTCCTTATTTAACGAAAGAAGAAATTGACAATTTCAACAAAAATCCAAACATATTGCCAATGTTTGAAAATCTTTCTGATGAGCAAATGGAAGCTGTTAAATCTTTAATATTAAAATTAGAAGAAGGAAAAGTCCTATTATACAATGCTGTTAAATACAGAGCACCTTATATGGTGTGCAAATATTTAATGGAATTGGCGAATAATTTCCATCATTTTTACAATTATACAAGAGTTTTGTCAGATGACAAAAACGATAGTCTGATGAAATTGTCACTTGTTAATTGTTTTAGAATAGTAATGGCAAAAATGCTAGACTTAATCGGTGTTTCTCAAGTAGAAAAAATGTAGTTGACATTAGATTTTGTTCTTGGTATTCTTTTATTGCTAAGGGCTATTAGCTCAGGTGGCTAGAGCGCACCCCTGATAAGGGTGAGGTCCCTGGTTCGAGTCCAGGATGGCCCACCATAAAAGAGAGTACCAATTGATACTCTCTTTTATTTTACTTTTTATTTTGTGAAAATTTTATAATTTATTTATAAAACGTTTCAAGATTCAACACTAACGAAAAAAGGAGAAATATCTTGCTTTCTTATGTATACAAAGAAAAGGGAGTTTTTGAATTACAAGAAAAAGAAAAACCTTGTTTGATAGATTCAAAAGATGCAATTGTAAAAGTCACATTGAGCAGTATTTGTACGAGTGATTTGCATATAAAAAATGGTTCTGTCCCAAAAGCAACAAAAGGTATCACTGTTGGGCATGAAATGGTTGGTATAGTAGATGAAATTGGCACAGATGTCAAAAACCTAAAAGTCGGCGATAGAGTAACAGTAAATGTTGAAACTTTTTGTGGTGAATGCTTTTTCTGCAAAAATGGATTTGTAAACAATTGCACAAATAAAGATGGCGGTTGGGCTTTAGGCTGTAGAATTGATGGTGGTCAAACCGAATATGTGAGAGTGCCTTTTTCAGACAACTGTTTAAACAAAATCCCTGACAATGTATCAGATGAACAAGCACTTTTTGTAGGTGATATTTTAGCGACAGGCTTTTGGGCAGTTAAGATTTCTGAAATTAAAGAAGAAGATACAGTTTTGGTTATAGGGGCTGGTCCAACGGGGATTTGTACAATGTTGTGTGCAAAGCTTAAAAATCCTAAAAAAATCATTATTTGCGAAAAAGATGAAGCAAGAAGAAATTTTGTTAAAAAACACTATAAAGATGTAATAGTTGTAAAACCCGAAGATTGTAAAGAAATAGCAAAAAAAGAAAGCTTAAATGGTGGTGCTGATGTGGTTTTTGAAGTTGCAGGAAATAAAGAAACTTTTAAAATGGCATGGGATTGTGCTAGAGCAAATGCAATTGTTGTGATTGTTGCACTTTATGATGAAAACATGATATTGCCTTTACCTGATATGTATGGCAAAAATTTAACTTTTAAAACAGGCGGCGTAGATGGTTGTGATTGTGATGAGATATTAGAATTTATTAAAGAAGGTAAAATCGATACGACCCCTCTTATTACGCATAAATACAAATTAAAAGATATAAAAGAAGCATACAATGTTTTTGAAAACAAATTAGATAATGTAATGAAGATTGCAATTGTAAATTCTTAAATCATTAAAATTAAATTTGCTATAGAAAAAAATTAAAAAGATATAAAGTGTATTTTTGACACAAATTGCAATAAATTAGTTTTTTATAAGTAAATTAAAAGCCTTACCAAATAATGATAAGGCTGTTGTTTGTTGTTTATGCTTCGAGATTGTGTTGTTAGGTGTTGATAATGCTTTAAATTGCTTATGCAATTGTGTTAATTTTGTTTTGTTCTGAATCTAAACCTTTTTCAATACTAGCTTGTCTTTGAATGAAGGTTTGATAGAATAAAGGAGATTGTTTAATTGTTCCTAAGAAGTCTGTTAAAAATCTGCCTTCGTTTTTAACGTCAGTTGTGTTGTTGATTACATCGGCACCTTTGTTAGAACGTACGCCTGATGTGAAAGATATTTTATTATTAATTGTATTTTTTACATTTGTTATTGGAGATATTGTCAACATATTGTTTTTTTCACCTCTCATTTTTTTGTTTTTTAGTGTTTGTTGAACACTTGTTCTTTATGTTTTTATTATGCACCTAAAATTTATATTTGTCAACCCTTATTTAAAAAATATTTTTTTCTTGATATTGTTGAGTTTTGGAGATTTTTTATCAAAAAAATTAATAACTGTCAAAAATACACTTATTAATTTTTTAAACAATTTTTCTCTAATACTTAAAATTACCCATGTGTACAATTGAAATTTTTGATGAATTATTTGATTATATAATTAATCTTTTTCATACTTCCAGCTATTCTTAATTCCAGACAGTTTGGGGCAAATTTGCCCCATTTTTTTTATTCAATTTTTTAATAAACCGATATTGAAAAAATATATAAAAAAATAATAAACGTAAAAAGTACAATTAATATTTTGAATTTTTGGTATATTTTCTATTAAATTTATGTTGCTTAGTAGAATAATTTTTCTAAAAAATGGCATTAAAATATATAAAATGACGCTTTTTTTAAAATTTAAAAACAAATTCTGTTAAATTTTGTTAAAAGTAAAGTAAAAATCATAAAGTTTGAATAAAAACTGCCGTTAACAATTGCATAAGGATAATAATGAGGTTAAAAGTATGTTAGAAATGATTAGTTTAGTATTTTTTGGTTTTTTGGTATACGCTTTTTTGGTTTTAGTTCCGTCTGTTGTTGAAAACATTACATCAGAAGAATTCAGATGTTCATATTTCAAACATCTGGCTTCTCGTTTTGTAAATTCTTACGGAAAATAATCCTATAAAAGTTCTTCAAAGCCTACCGACCTTTCCGGTAGGTTT
>CAKURN010000148.1 GCA_934675695.1 uncultured Candidatus Melainabacteria bacterium
GTGTTTGAGCTTTCCAAAAGCGTACACTCACGTAAGAAGATACAAAAATATTCTAATTAAAGCACTAGATATCAACAATAGACCTTTTGTTAAAGAAGCAAAAGATGGAACACTTCTTGCTCGATGCATTCAACACGAATTTGATCATTTAGATGGAAAATTGTTCATAGACCATTGCAGAAACAGGTTTGAAGCAAATGAAGTATTAAGAAAACACAATCTTCCACCTATCGAAGATGATAGATTAATCAACGAAGATTTTCTTGAAAAAGAAATAGTAGAATTTGAAAAAGAACACCCCGAAGCATTGGAAAAACAAAGAAAAGAATCTGAGGAAGCAAACAAAGATGACAAATAAAATTAAAGTTGTTTTTCTAGCAACACCGGATATTGCAATAAAATCTTTTGATTTTTTTATAAAATCAAAAGACTATGAACTTCTTTCACTCGTTAGCCAACCTCCAAAAGGCTTGACGAGAGGCAAAACAAAAATTCACAATATTGTAAAATTAGCACAAGAAAACAACATAAAGGTTTTTGAGCCTGAAAAAATTTCAAAAGATAAGGAACTTATCGACTAATTAAAATCGCTAGAGCCTGATTTTTTTGTGACTTTTGCTTTTGGACAAATTCTATCTCAAGAAGTTATAGATATTCCAAAAATCGCTACAATAAACCTCCATGCCAGTTTACTGCCTAAATATAGAGGTGCAAACCCTATAGCACAATCTATTATTGATGGCAATAAATTTACAGGCATTACAACAATGAAAACCGTTTTGGAGCTAGATGCGGGCGATATTTGTTTGCAAGAAAAGATTGAAATTTCAGACGATATGAATGTAGTTGAATTGATGGACAAAATTTCAGAAATTTCACCTAACCTTTTAGATAAAACACTAAAAGGACTCTACAACAACACTCTTATCGCTACAAAACAAAATAACGACGAAGCAACTTTTACAAAAAAATTAAAAAAAGAAGAAAAAATTATTGATTGGAATATGGATTATGTTGCTTTACACAACAAAATCAGAGGAATGTATCAAATAAACACAAACCACACGACATTCAACAACAAAATCATTCAAATACTAAAAACCAAACCAATCGAATCTACTATAGGCACAAATGGCGAAATTACAGACATAAATAAAAACGGTATAACCGTAAAATGCACCAATGGAGCATTACTCGTACAAACAGTAAAACCTGAAGGAAAAGGTAAGATGGAAGCCAATTCTTGGGCAAATGGTGCAAGAATTAAAAAGGGAGATAAGTTTATTTAAATGACATCTAGAGGAATTAGAGGAGCAATCACTGTCGAAAGCAATTCAACAGAAGATATAAAAAATGCAACAATTGAATTGTTAAAAGAAATGATTTCGATAAACAAAATAGAAATTGAAGATATTTCTTTTGCAATTTTTACTTTGACAAAAGACTTGAATATGGCATTTCCTGCAAAATTCGCTAGAGAAAATTGCAATTTTGAATCAGTTCCTATGATGTGCTACAACGAACTCGATGTTCCAAACAGCCTTCAAAAATGTCTTAGAATTTTGTTAAATGTAAATACTGAAAAATCTCAAAAAGAAATCAAACATATCTATCTAAAAGGTGCAAAAGTCTTGAGAAAAGATTTATAAAAAAGGGAAAAATATGGCAAAAATCATCAAAAAAGAACAAGTAAATTATCCTTATTTGGAAAAACCGTTGAGTATTTATACATTCAAAAACGGTCACAAAGTGGTTTTGGCACACAAAAAAAGCCCAATGATAAATATTAGTTCTTGGGTAAAAACAGGTTCGATTAATGAAAACAAAGACAACAACGGCGTTTCACACTTTGTTGAACATTTGCTTTTCAAAGGTACAACAAAATACCCTGCAGGCGTTTTTGATAAAACTATGGAGCAAAAAGGCGGAATAATTAACGCTGCAACTTGGAAAGACTATACATTCTTTTATATAAATATACCAACAGAACATTTCAAAATCGCTCTTGAGATGCACAGTGATATGATTGTAGATGCTCAATTTCCAAAAGAAGAAATAGGCCCGGAATTTGACCCCAATGGACAAGCACCAAAAGAAAAAAGAGAAAGATATGTTGTTATAGAAGAAATTAGAATGGGTGAAGACAATAATTGGCGAAAAGTATACAACAATCTAAATTCTTCAATGTATGAAAAACACCCATATAAAAGAGAGGTAATCGGAACAAAAGAAATTATTGCTAACATTTCTCAAGAAGAAATAAAAAAATACTACAATACTTTTTATACTCCAAAAAATATTACAACAATTGTTGTTGGGGATTTTAAAGAAGATTATGTTATAGATTTGATAGAGAAAAATTTTGTCTTTAAAGATAATTCCAAAATGGAAAAATGCAAAACAGACAAAATAAAAGCAGAAACAAAAATCAAAAAACCTTCTTTAATGGTTGATTTTGCAGAAGTAAACAGTGGATACATAATGATGGGTGCATTATGTAACAGTGCAAAAAATCTAAAAGAAACTATTGCTCTTGATTTATTGTCTACAATTTTAGGAGATGGAAAAAGTTCAAGATTGTATCACAATTTAATCGAAAGCGAAAAAGAACCATATTTTTACCAAGTAGAGTCTTGTCACTATCAATTTAAAGATGGGGACAATTTCTTCATAGAGGCGGTTTTTGACCCATCTAAAAAAGAAGATGTGATTAAAGATTTGAAAAATCACTTAGATGATTTATACGAAATATCTGAAAAAGAACTCAAAAAAGCTAAAAAAAGAGCGTTAGTAAATTTTGAACAAGATTAAGAAACAGTGTGCGATATAGCAGATACAATAGGATATTATATGACTGTTGCAGAAGATGTTTCTCTTGCATCAAAATACGCTCAAACTCTTGATAAAATAGATTGCAAATACTTAGAAAAAATTGCAAAAAAATATCTAAATTCTAACGTAGTATCGACTGCGATATTGCTACCTAAAGGAGAATAAAATGGAATTATATAACAAGAATGGAATAAATATATTACTGGAAGATGCCCCAAAAACCCCACGATACAGCGTACAATTTATTTTTAAAGTATCAAAAAACCAAAAATATTTTGGCATAAATTCGCTTCTTGCAAGATTGTTATTGCAAGGAACAAAAAAATACACAGCCTCTGAACTCGCTTCTTTGTTTGAAGAAGAATGCATTGATGTAACTACAAAATCAAAACAAGACTACACCAAAATTTCACTTACATTTTTAAATGAAGATTTTAAAAAAGCAATGGAATTGGTCAAAGATTTGATTACAAATTCGACATTCGACGATTTTGAAAAAGAAATCTACAAGATAAAAGGCGATATAACATCTGACCTTGATAATCCAAAAATAAAAATGACAGATTTGTTTGTTAAAACAATATTCAAAAATCACCCTTACGCTGAAACTTATACAAATATATTAGAGGCTCTAGATAAAATAACAAAAGAAGATGTCATTAATGCTCACAGAGAAATGTTAAATTCAGCAAAAGCAATTGTTGTTGTAGGGGATTTTAACGACAAAGAAGAAATTCTTTCATATTTTGAAAATAATTTTGATTTTATGAAAACAAATAACCAAGAAGACGAAATTCAAAATATTTTCTCAAACAATCTCGAAAAAGACGAATATCATTGGATTTCTAAAAACGATGCAAAACAAGCACAAATCATACAAGGCTGCCCGATTGAATCATTCAAATCAGAATTGTGTGCAAAAATCTCTGTTATGAATACGATTTTAGGCTCATGCGGGTTGTCATCTAGAATGTTTGTAAATTTAAGAGATAAACAAGGGCTTGCATACAACGTAAGAAGCCAATACGACACTATGTTGCATAGTGCGGTATTTAATATGTATATAGGTACAATGCCAAAAAATATCAAAAAATCACTAGAGGGTTTTAGAATAGAGTTGGAAAAATTGGCAAATGAAGAAGTAAGTGACGAAGAATTGCAAGGTGCAAAAGAAAACATTTCAGGAAAAATGAAATATTTTTCACAAACAAATTCTCAAATTGCTTCTATCCAAGGATACAATTTTATGATGGGATTGGGGTTGAATTATAAAGAATTGTTTTTAGATGATGTTTATAATG
>CAKURN010000149.1 GCA_934675695.1 uncultured Candidatus Melainabacteria bacterium
AACAGGTGGAAACTTTAGAACCGGATACTACAAATCAGGTACACAAAAATGGGATGCAAACATTGCAGCTAAAGAAGGCCCTGAAATCAAATTGAATGCAACAGATAACAAAGTTTCTATCAAAAAATTAACTTCAGATAAGTTAACTCTTGATACAAACGATACAAAAATAGCAGACAATACAAATGGTACTCCTGTTATTACTGTTAGAGACCAAGGTGGATTAAACCTAGATCCAACTCTTGATTACAACGATGGAACTCCAAACGGATTCACTTATGACAAAAACTATAACACTAAAGACAAAACTACTACAGGTGGCGATTTGACATTCGGTGAATGGAGCGAATGGAAACCAACAGGCAAAACTTGGACTGATCCAGACGGTACAACTCATACAATCTATGAAAGCACAAGAGATGGAAGCATTTCTGACAAAACAACAACTCAAATTGATCAAGCTCACAAAATCACATTTGACAACAACGGCAACCCTGGTGAATTTGAATTAATTAACAACTGTTGAACCTGGAAAAACAATTACAGCTAATCAAGTTAAAAACGATCCTAGCGTTGTACCTCCAGGACATACACCAGACGATTTCATCAAAACAAAAGACGATATATGCGAACCTGAACCTCCAGTAGATCCTGACTTTGGCGATTTGGATTCATATATCAACCAAACTACTCTACCTAGAGAACAAGTTGAAATCTCTAAATCATCAACAGTAGCAGATGGAACAGCTGATCAAACATCTTCAATTATGTCAGCAGCAGCAAAAGTTGATATTAGCGAAGAAGATACAAATGCTTTGAACTCCAATGCAAAAGATGACAAAAAAGATTTAGAACAATAATAAATCTTTGAATAACAACTTAAAATAGCTCTCTTTTATAAGGGAGCTATTTTAGTATATCTTTAAATATTTTTCCTTATGGTAGCTTTTGGCAAAAATACTGTATCGTTTTAGTAGTTTTAAAAATTAAACAAGTTCTAACAATGTATTTTTAAAAATTAGATTATCTAAATTTTAATCCATCTAAATAACTTTAATTAAAAATTTATTTTCAAAATATAAAAAATGTGCGATTAAATGTCGCACATTTTAAATTTATCAAAAAATATTAATTTAATTATTTTGTAAGCATTTGTTTAATACCATCAATAGAAGATAAAATACCTGTTGCTTCGTAAGGCATATAAACAACTTTGTTATCTTTTCCGGATGTAATTTCTTTTAAAGATTCTAAATATTTCATCGCAATCAAATATTTATCCGGTTGACCTTTATGATCAAATGCTTCTTCAATTCTTCTTATTGCTTCTTTTTCAGCATCAGCTTCAATAAGTCGAGCCTGTGCAAAACCTTCTGCTTTTAATATTTTTGCTTGTTTTAAACCTTCGGCTTGGTTGATTGCAGCTTCTTTTTCACCTTCTGCTTTTAAGATTGCAGATTTTTTTAGCCCTTCTGCTTCTAAAATTGCAGCACGTCTATCACGTTCAGCTTTCATTTGTTTTTCCATTGCACTTTGAATATCCGTTGGAGGAATAATATCTTGCAATTCAACCCTATTTACTTTTACACCCCATTTGTTTGTTGCTTCATCCAAAATAGAACGCAATTCAATATTGATTTTGTCACGTGAAACCAATGTTTCATCTAAATCTAATTGACCTACCAAATTTCTGAGTGTAGTTTGTGTTAATTTTTCAATTGCTTCCGGAAGGTTTTGGATTTCATATACTGCAGATTTTGGATCAACAATTTGGAAATACAAAAGAGCATTAATACTAATCGAAACATTATCTTTTGTAATTACAGATTGTCTGGGAAAATCAAAAACAGACTCTCTTAAATCGATTTTTGTTTTTTCTTTCACATAAGAATATGTGTGCCCATCAATACCTTTTTGTGTAATTTTCCAAGCAACACCTCTGGGAGATTCTACTATTGGAATAATAAAATTCAAACCAGATTCAAGAGTTCTTGAATATTTACCCAAAAATTCAATAATCACAACTTCAGCTTGTTGCACGATAATTACGCCTTTTGCAACAAAAACAATTGCTAATACTAATAGCAAAAACAGAAAATACGTCACTTTTTACCTCCTTATATTTCTTTTACTTTCATAATGATACTTTCATATCCCACAATTTCAACAGTTTTTCCTTTTAAAATCGTGCCTTCGTTGATATTTCTCGCTTGCCAACGTTCATCATAGATAGAAATTACACCTTTTGTTTTATCTATATCATCTGCAACGAGTGCTGTTTTTCCAACATATTTTTCTTCCATGCCGGTTTTTTGTTTTATTTTATTTTGCATTTTTAGAAAAATCGGTCTTAAAATCAACAACATCAACAAAGATAATACACTAAAAATTCCAATCAAAATATTAAAACTATGAACAAAACAAGCAATAATTGTACATATAAAACCTGCTATTGCAAAATTCAAGAAAAAGAAAGCCGGAACAAAAATTTCAAGAATTAATGAAAAAATTGCAACGCATAACATAATTTGCCACATAAATTACTCCTCTTTTTAAAATTAGATAGCGTAATTATATTCTAAATTATGAATTATTACAAATTATTAAGTTAGGTTAATCTGATAAACGAAGTATTTTTATAATATATCAACAATCACAACGCCATCTCTACCTTCAGTTTCATCTCCATAACGAAATTTTGATACATAAGGAGAAGTTTTGAGATAGTCGTTTATTGCAGTTTTTAAAGCACCTGTACCATAACCATGGACAACAGTAATTTGATTTAAACCACGAAGTGAGGCTTTATCCAGTTGTTTATCCAGATAATCAATAGCTTCTATTACTCTCATGCCCCTCAAATCAAGTCTAGACAACAAACCATCATAGTTATCGAATGAAACTTGTATTTTTTTAAGATGTGGAGCAAGTTTTTTGTCTGTTTTTGCTAAATCAGTCAATTTAACTTTTGATTGAATATTTCCGATTTTGACTTTAACAAAACCTTTTTTGTCAGGCAAACTATCCAATAATACGACTTGATTTAGTTTTTTTATCAAAACATTTTGTCCAATTTTTAAGTCAATTGGACTCAATTCTTTGTATTTTTCCATCAATTCATCATCAGAATTTGAAAACTGTTCTCTAATTGAAGCTTCAATTCTATTTAATCTATCATAAGACCTCATTGCAACTTTTAGAGACTTTTCTTTCCTTATTGCTTCGACGATTTCTTTTATTTCGCCCCTTGCATTGTCCAATTGGTTTTGAAATTTCTTTTTAAAACCGTCTAGTGCTTTTTTCTTGTTTTGCTTAAGTTCTTTTAGTTTTTCAGTATATTCAGTGTTTATTTTTTTAGCTTCTTTTAGGTTTTCTTCTGTTTTTTGTTCTTTTTCAATCAGCGTTTGATTTGTTTTTTCAATTTTAGAAAACATCTTTGAGCTTTTTGAATTAGTATCAAGAAATATTTCTCTTGCTCGATTTATTATTTGCGAATTTAAACCCAAAACAGAAGAAATATCAATAGCATTTGATGTACCGGACATTCCGATAATCAAACTATATTTAGGTTCTAGCGTCTTTGTATCAAACAAAACTGTAGCGTTTTCAAAATAGTCATTTTCATATTTCAAAGTCTTTAATTCACCTAAATGAGTGGTTACAACGCTTTGAACATTTTTGTTTTTAAGGTACTCTAATATTGCTTTTGAAATAGCAGCACCCTCTGATGGGTCAGTGCCTGAACCGAATTCGTCTAACAAAACAAAAGAATTTTCATCAACTTCGTTTAATATTTTAGAAATGTTTGTTATATGAGCACAATATGTAGAAATTCCCTGTTCCAGATTTTGTTCTGTTGAAATATCACAAAATACATTTGAATAAGGGAAGATTTTCGCCCCCAAAACAGGAATATGTAAACCGAAACATGTCATCAAAACGCACAAACCGACTGTCTTTAGGGCAACTGTCTTGCCACCTGTGTTTGAACCGGTAATTAACAAACAGTTGTAATCTTTTCCAATCAAAAAATCATTTGCAACGATTTCTTTTTTTACATCAATCAACAAAGGGTGACGCATTGCTTGAATATCTATTATTTTTTCGTTTGTTAATTCTGC
>CAKURN010000150.1 GCA_934675695.1 uncultured Candidatus Melainabacteria bacterium
CATACAAGAAATAACAGGTGTGTTTGTTTTGTAGCATTCTTCTACAATGCTCAATTTCCCAACTACAGTATCAATTGCATCTATTACATAATCATATTGAGAAAAATCAAACATATCTTTTGTTTCAGGGGTATAAAAAGTCTTGAATTTGTTGACTTCAGCTTTTTTGTTGATATCTAAAATTCTTGCCTCTGCAACATCAACTTTATATTGCCCAACACTAGAAAGTGTCGCATACAATTGTCTATTCAAGTTTGTTAAACAGACTTTATCATCATCTATTAGTGTTATTTTTCCAATACCTGTGCGAACAAGGGCCTCTACACTATAACCCCCTACTCCACCTATACCAAATATGGCAACATGGGAGTTGTGCAGTTTTTCAATATTTTCTTTTCCAAACATTAATTGTGTTCTTGAAAATTGGTTAAGCATAATTTAGATTTTCTTTATTATCAGTTGTTAAGACATGCTATGATATACCATAAAAATATTTAATTTGCTATTGCATTTAAAAATGTTTAAACTAATAATAAAAAATATGAAAAACAAATTTTCAACAGCTATAGGATTTTGTTGTCGTTCTTTATTATAAGAACTTAGATGTTTTGCCGTTAAAATTGATGAAATATATGAGTTCTTAAATTGCTTTAAATTTAAGAGTAGTTTTTATAAGCCGGTTAGAAAGAAAAACAATGAAAATTCACATATATCCAAAAACAAAAATCTCTCCCATTCAAACAAACAATTCTAAAATAAGTTTTAAAAAAGCTTTAGATGTTGATGTTTTTGAAAAAACAACAAAAACAAACAGCTTGTTTTATTATTTGTCATCTTTAAATAATGTTGTCAGATATGTTGATGAAAATGTCACAGCAGGAGAAACTTTAGCTAGTAGAGATAGTGGCTTTTTTCGTCATTTGTCCGATTTGGGGGTTAAAACAATTGTAGATTTAAGAGAATTTGATGAAAAATATCAAAAAAATGCCAAAACAGTGGAATGGAATACGTTTCAATACCTTTAACCCATGTTTTAAATAGCAAAAAAGATGGTATTTTTGACTACAATAACAATGGAAAAGTAAAAGATGATTTTGTTGAACAAATAGCAACTTTATTAAAATACACAAAACAAGAAAATGTGTATTTAGGCTGCCAATATGGTGTAGATAGGACAAATTTCGCTTTGGTTTTGGATTATATTTTTAATCATGATTCAACTCATAGACCACCCAAAATTTATCCAACAAATTATGTAGCAAGAAATGCCTTGAAAAACAAAAATATAAATCTTGCTAAAAAAATCGTAAAACGATTGTCAAAAGAACAAGAAGAAAAATTAAACTTGCCCGAAGATTTTAGACAAACGATTTTAGATAAAAGAATTGGAAAAATCGTGAATGTAAATAATACAGGTTTAACAGAAAAAGAAAAAATGGTTTTAGAAAAGAAAATCAAATTTGATTTGATGTATTAATAATATTCGACAAATCAAACTTTTTACTTTAATAATTTATAGTCCATTATCTGATTTTGTTTTTGTTTCATGTATTTGTGAGTATGGAAAATATACATAAATTATCTAATCTTTTTTAGATATTTTGCCAAAAGAATTTGTCTTGGCAATTTCTTTTTCATTAGCTCTAACCCTTCTGGTAAGCTTTTTGATATCTTCTTCCGGTGGCAATTCTTCCGGTTTTATTCCGCTTTTACCTAGCAATTCTCTTACTTCTTTGTTGTTTTTAATATGTTCATTTGTGATAGAATTTTCACCACATAAATCATTTTTCTTTACATTAAAATTGGTTATTTCAGTAGCTAAATCTTTTGCTTTAATTGTAATTGTAGGTAAGAAATCTGCCAATGGTCTATTATCAGGTATGCCTAATTTTCTTTTCATTTCAGAAGTATTATTTCCACCAAATAAAGCACAATCACCTTTGCTTCTAATTCTTCCAAAACCACTGTTATCAACACCTTTTTCATATATTAATTCAGATAATTCTGTTTCGGTTGCAGTAAGTTTTTCTCTTGCTTCTAATCTTTCAGCTAATAAAATACGTTCTTCGAGAATTTCTTGTTTTCTTGTTTGTATTGCAAAATAATTTTGTGCAAATGCAATTTGTTCTTTTTTGGAGTCGCCATTTTGAGCAATTAAATAACAGGCATATCTTGTAAGCAATATATCCGGAATACTTTTTTCGGCTCCTGAGCCTATTTGAACCATTTTGTTGACGCCAACAAAATGGTCATTTATATCTTGCTTTGCAGCTTTGCAGGAATCTTTTGCTTTGTTAATTACATTTTCAAAATTACGCCACTCGGTATAGTTTAATAAAACCTGCAATTCCCTTGCAGACCAACATTCTACACCTTGATAGTCAAACGCAGCTTCTTCAAATGTTTTTCTTAATTTAACAATTAATTCTTTTTTCATGCATTTTTCCTTTTGATTGATTATAGCATAAAAGTCGTATTTATGTATATTTGTGTGCTTTTACAAGAAAGAAGTCGAGCTTGCAAAAAGAAGAATGGCAAAGATTTTGTTATTCAAATGAATAACAATAAAGCCTATAAATCAATATTTTGTAGGCTTTTATCAATATTTTTATTTTATGACATAAAATGGAGGTGGTGGGAATTGAACCCACGTCCGAAATGATACCAGACGAACATCTACATTCATAGGTGGTTTTATCTCGAAACCAAAGGAAACAACCCTAACCTCAAAATGGTTTCAAAGATGATTTTAAAGACCAACAACTTAATTAACTAAATACTCGAAATGTTTCGTTAATTAAAAAACAAGTCAAGACTTGCATAATTTACCTAATTTGTCGGCAAGTTGGACAAATCAAGTGGCTGTTATTAAAGATTCTTACGCAGCTAATCTTTGAGCGCGACCGAAATCAACAGCGATTACGTTAGATTTTGCATCTATTTTTTTGAAAAGTTTTACAAGTTATTCAGCTTGAAATGCAATCCGAATGATAAACTTCACCCCGTCAAAACCAAAACACCCCCACGAGGTAAGAAAAAATCTCTTTTTGAATTTTCAATGTACTATTAAAATTTTAACACACTTTTGTCTTAAATTAAACTACCATGTTCATCGCTTCCGCCTGTTTGAAAAAGATTGAATTTTTTCGCCAATTCAAAAGGTAATTTTCTAGATGAAAACTTTACAATAGCCCTAAATCTATCATAAGGATAATGTGTTTCTATCCCATCTATACCTAGTTTTTTGAGGCATTTTACATAATGTGATAAATTTATCACATTACAACAACAAGGATGAGCCAAAACCGCAACACCACCTGCATTGTGGATAGCATTGATGACTTTTTTTGGGTGTCGCATTTTAAACAATCTAACTAAATCGTTTTTTCTTTCTTTTTCATTTTTGCCGCAAAGTGCATTCAATTCTTCGTTTTCAACATCTATTCCATACCCTAAAATATGCAACAAGGACCCTCTATAAAAACAATCAAATTCTACACCGGAAACAAGAATTTCATCGTTTTTGTATTTTGATGTTTTATACCCCAAAACACAGTTGTGGTCAGTGATTGAGATATATTTCATTTTCTTTTGTTTCGCTTGTTCAACCAATGTATCAAAATCGAGCTTTCCGTCAGAAAAATTTGAATGTATATGAAAATTTACTTTTTCAAAAAAATCATCTTCTGAAACTGAAAGAAAAAAATTCTTTATATCTTTAACATACATAATTTAGCCTATATATTTTATTTCCGATAGACAATATAATACAATAAAAAGGGTAAATATGAACAATTCTTCGTTATTTTTTAAATTAAGCATAAAATTTTTCAAGAGATATTTTAGAGAATATTTTTCTTTATACGCAAAATATCTTTTAATTTTTATTGCCAGTTTTATTTTTATTCCTTTAATGACTCTTTCGCCATTTTTTGCTTTACCCGTTCTTTTTATCGCTATTCCTGTTTCTTGTTGGGCTTCTTGGAAAATTTATGTAATTGCTTTTACTTTAATTCCCGCTAGCTATGATTTTTTAAAAAACGGCAGCAGAAGAAGTTTTAAAGAAATTTTTGAAAATATATATACAAAAAAACTT
>CAKURN010000151.1 GCA_934675695.1 uncultured Candidatus Melainabacteria bacterium
ATTCCATGTTGTCTAACGTATGTCTTTAAAAAGTTGTATTTGTTTCTGATACCGACTTTTTTTGATCTTGCACTTTTTACAATCATGCCGTTTTCTAAATTTATACCTGCTGTAGATTTGTCGTCAAATGCTTTTGTATAATAGCCTGAAGCAAGTTTTCCGTTTGGTGTACGATAAAATCCTTTTCTATCTTTTGTTGCTGTTTCTACCCCTTCTATATTGGATTCTAGTATAGAAGTTAATTTTTTCTTTGGTGTAGAAATAATTTTTGGGCTTGTGATTTCTTTTGGAGCATTTGTTTCGTTTTGGAGTGCTTTTTTTATAGAATCTTTGCTAATTTCTACAGTTTTTTCTATTGTTTCAGCTTTTTTGGGTTCTACTTGAGCTTCTTTAATTATAGAAGAAGTTGTTGTTTCTATTTTTGGAACAACTGGAGTTATAGTTTTTGTTGGAACTATTGTTTCTGTTTTTGATTTAGCTTCTTCTGCAATTTTTTCTGCAGTTTCTTTTATAATATCTTCTATCGTTTCAGCTTTTTTTGGTTCTACTTGAGCTTCTTTAATGATAGAAGAAGTTACTGTTTCGGTTTTTGGAGTGATTGGAGTTGTAGTTTTTACCGGAGCTGTTGGAGTGGAGATAGTTGCTTTTTTTGCAGCCATTGCTATATCTTCAATATGTCCTTTTGTTTCTTCTTTCAATACATTTGACATTTTTTTGGCATTACCCAACATTAAATCTGCAATTTCTTCTTCTCTATCTTCTAACATTTCGATAGAATCGTCTGTTGTTGCCATTATATCTGTAATTATAGAATCTCTTTTTTGACCTAAATGTTTTACTTCGGCTCTGCTTGCTTTACGAATATAGTCAATTCCTTCATTTGTTGTTTTGTTGATGCTTTCAACACCTGATGTCTGAGCTTTTTCTACTGCTGCTTGCAATTCGCTTGCTTTCTTTTCTAATGCTTCGATAGAAGCTTGAATTGCTTCTGTTGCTTTTGATTTTTGACCTTTTTTCAATGCTTTGATATCTTTTTTGATAGCTTCTATGCTTTCTGAAAAATCAGGTTGATTTTTTTGAGCTTCTTGTAGGGAGTTTATTTGTTTTGTTAGATTTTCCAGGCTTTTTGAAATGATAGAAGTACTATCCCCTTTGTTTGCTTTTTTCAAATTTCCTAATTCTTGTGAAATTCTTTCAATTTCTTTTGACATTTTGTTTATTTCACCGTTGTTAGAAATTCTACCTTCCAATTCAGACATTTGTTGCGTTAATTTGTTTATTGCAGAAGGGTCGTAAGAAGCCTTTAGCGATTGGATTTCTGCTGATAATTTTTCAAATTCTGCACTTATTGCTTTGTTGTTTTGATTTTTAGATGAAGAAATAAGATAAATACTCATCATTATTGCAGAAATGCCAACAAATGCTCTTAAAAAGTCTTTTATGAATTTTTTTCTTGAGTTTTGGATAGTAGTTGGTTTTTGAGTTTGTTCCAATGGAACAGTCCTTGCTATGTTTGTTGTTTGAGGTTGAATAGCATTGGTGTTGTAATTTAGAAACAATGTATTAGGATTTGTTTTTAAAAGTGTTGGTTTTAAAGTCATTATATTTCTCCATACAGACATTATTGCCTTACCTTGAAATATAATGCAAGTAAAGACTAAAAATTTACTTTTTTGTGAAGTTTTGTTAAATATAACTTACAAGTTTGTTTAAAAGTTGCCCTTTTGTGTGAAAACCGGCGAATTGGGTCATAACTTTTCCATTTTTAAAAAGAATAAAACTGGGAAAACCTGTCACTCCGTAAGAAGTTGCAATATCTGAGTGTTTGTCGCAATCTAATTTTCCAATCCAAAAACCGTTGTTTGAAAGTTCTTTTAAGATAGAATCTTGATTTATGCAAAATTTGCACCAAGTTGTATAAAAATCAACAAGTTTTAAGCCGTTATTTGTTTCGTTTTCAAAGTTTTTGTTATCTAATTCTACTATCATAATTTCTCCTTTTTTAGAAATTATAGTCAGGGTTTTTGTTCTTTTCATCACCAAAAAACAAAAAAACAGGGCAGTTATAAAATGAAAAAACATTGAAACATTTGATTTAGTATTATAAAATGTGTCTATGAAAAAAATAGCAATAATTCCCATTGACAATCGACCGATTTGTTACGATTTGATTGAAGATGTTTTGAGGATAGATGAAAATATAGAATTTTTTATGCCCAAAATCGAAGCGATGGGCGGTTTGTACAGTGGTGCAAACATAAGACAGCTCTTTGATTTTTTAGAAAATTTGGACAAAGTAGATTATTTGATTGTGTCTTTAGATACAATTGCGTATGGCGGTTTAATCCCTTCCAGAAGATGCGAAAATACTTTTGAAGAAATCAAAGAAAGAATTGAAAAATTCAAAAATATTATCTCTAAAAAAGCAAAAAAAATTCTCGCTTTTTCTTCTGTTATGCGTATTTCAAACAATAACATCAATGAAGAAGAAAAAGAATACTGGAAAGATTACGGAACAGAAATTTTTGACTGGTCTGTAAAAACGCACAAACTTCACCAAAATATAATAAACAACATTCCTCAAGAAATTTTAGATGATTATATAGCAACAAGAAAAAGAAATTTTGATATAAACAAAACATACCTAAAATGGGCAAAAGACGGGTTTTTTGATACTTTGATATTTTCAAAAGACGACTGCTATAAATACGGTTTGAATGTAAAAGAGGCAGACGAACTTTCTTCAATTATTGAAGAAGAAAACATAAAATCTGCAAAAGTCAAAACCGGTGCGGATGAAATTCCTTTAGCTCTAATTTCAAGGGCATTGAATGAAAATGAAAAAATAAAAATAAACCCTGTTTTTGTAGAAGAAAATTCAATTAATCAAATTTCCAAATACGAAGATATTACGATAAAAAATTGTGTTTTATCTCAGATTGAACTTGCCAATTGTGTTTTGGATAACAAAAAACCTGATTTGACACTTGTTGTAAACAATTTCAAAACTGAACAAGGCGATTGGGTTTTGGGAGATAGAATAAATTTTCTTGAAAAAAATATAGAATTTCCAAAAACGCCGTTTTTTATCGCAGATGTAAACAATGCAAACGGTGCAGACAAAAAACTAATAAAAGAAATTTTTGACAATGTAGAAGAAAATTTTTATGGATATTGTGGCTACAATACTTCTGCAAACACAATAGGGTGTGCGATTTTCGCTGCAACAGTTAAATTTATTGCAATGAAAAACAGAACCTATAATAAAGACATGTTCAAAAAATTTGAATTAATAAGATTTTTGGACGATTGGGCATACCAAACAATATCTAGAAAACCAATCAGAGAAACAAAAAAAGACTTTTTGAGTGAACTAAACAACGAAAAAGAAGAATTAAATGAAAATGCAAAAATAATCTCAGAATTTTTGAAATTTGATTTTAATTCGATAGAGTACAGTTTGCCTTGGGACAGAAGTTTTGAAATACGAATAAAGGTTGAAAAATAAATAAAAATTATAAAACGCAGAAAGATTTTTCTGCGTTAAATTTTATTTATTTGATTTGTATTTTAAATTTTCATTGTGCCATTTGTAAATGTCATATAGCTTTGCATTGAAAGAGGTTGTTTGTTTGTAACCCCATATTTTCCTTGTCCTATGTGAGCTGGATCAAAATACGGTCTATAGGGTTTGTTTTGCATATCGGGTTCTTTTTTTTCTAATTTTTTTTGTACGACGTATGCACTAATATCACGTATTATCGGAGTTACAATAGCACAGCCGACAACAGCACCAACAAAAGCACCGAGTACTCCGGCCCCTGCTTTTACATTTGATTGAAAAGAATCAATACAGTATTTTGTAGGTTCTGCATTTTTTAGGGCATCTTTTATGTTTCCACTTTTCAATAAACCTTCATCAGCTTCGTTAAAGAAAGTTTTTGTCATTGTAGAAATATCTTCTTGAGAATTTTTAAACAAGCCAAAAAACTTACCTTTTTGAGCTTTTTCAATTGCTTTTGTTGCGTATTCTTTTGCTTGACCTTTTAAATCAAAATTTTTCGGACATTCAACTATTTTATCCGGAAG
>CAKURN010000152.1 GCA_934675695.1 uncultured Candidatus Melainabacteria bacterium
TAACAACTTCTGATACGCCACCTGCTTCACATTCATTTATAGATAAGATTTTTGTTTGCCAACCTTTTGTTTGAGCGTATCTTAAATACATTCTCATTAAATCGCCTGCAAAGATATTTGCTTCATCGCCACCTGCAGACCCTCTGATTTCAAGCATAATATCTTTATCATCCATAGGGTCACGAGGCAAAAGAAGAACTTTTAATCTTTGTTCATATTGTTCGATTTTTGATTCATTTTCTTGAATTTCAGCACTCAAAAATTCACGCATAGAAGAATCTTTTTCAGAATGAATCATTTGACGAGCTTCTTCTATAGCTTCAACTGCAGATTTGTATTTGTAGTAGATATCTACAGTTTCTTCCATTGTTTTTCTTTGTTTTGATAAATCACGAAATTTTTCATAGTCTTGAATAATTTCCGGTTTTTGAATAATTTCGCCAAGTTCTTGATAACGTTTTTCAATACGTTCGACTTTTTCAAACATTGAATTATCCATTTTTGGTTTTCATCCTTCCACATGATTTATCTTCATCACAATAGCCCAATCTTTCGCATTTTGGAACTAAGTGTTCTTTTAGCCAAGGTTCTTTTTCTATTACTAAATCGCACATTTTTTTTGTTAATTGGCGAATTTCTAATTGAGCTCTTGTACATAATCTGAGATTTGCAATATGAATCAATTCTCTTAAATTTAAACTTGCAACCATAGAACTTGCAGTAGCATTTGGTAAAATCGCTCTAGCATCTTCTGCCTTGATGCCGTTATTTGTAAAAAATTCATAAACATCGGCACATTCCGACATAAAATCTTCAAATTTTTCAAGCATTTCAGGATTGTTTTTTATAGAAGCAGGAATAATATAGTCAAAACCGCCTTTTTCTCTAACATATCGTTGAGATTTTTGCGAAAAACTCATGTGACGGTGACGAACGAGTTGATGAGTAGCTGCTCTAGAGATATTGTTGATTGCAAAAGATAATTGTACGTGTTCTATTGTAGAATAGTGACCTGAAGATATAACTCTTTTTATTAAATTAAGTTTTTTTTCTGTATCATTCGTAATTTTGTTATGAATTTCTACTGCACCTTCTGAGCTATAACATGTTCTGCAAGCCGTATATATAATGTCAAGCAGATTATCCGGCATAGCTATTAATTTTACCTCAAGCTCTTTTTCCACAATAAATCTCCAAATTAAACTTTAGGCTGGAAGAAAACAACCAGCCTAAAGTCTGAACTAATAACTTATTTTTTTTCGTAACGTTTTTTGAATCTTTCAACTCTACCTTCGGAGTCTAAAATCTTTTGATTTCCTGTGTAGAATGGGTGACAAGCGTTACAAATTTCAACGGTGATGTTTTCTTCAACAGAACCTGTTTCGATTTCATTACCGCAAACACATTTTATTGTTGTTTTTTTGTAATCTGGGTGAATATCTTTTTTCATTTTGGTTTCCTTATAGTGATGATATCGTATGTATATTTTATGCTGCTAAAAAAAATATTTCAAGTGGTTATTGTAAATTTGATTTTCCGGAATTTATTTTAGCACTCAAAATGTGCTTAGGATTTCCGGCTGCAGCTCCGTTTGTACCAATGAAAATATAAAATCTGTCGTTTTTCAAATTAGGAAGGTATTCTTCGCCAGAAATATCTTCCATATCTTCTATAGTGTTTGGATTTGTTAATAGACCGTTTGTATCTACAACAACGGCAAAACAAGAAGATTTAAGGGTTTTTGAAAGATTTTTAGCAGTATTTATATTTAAAACTTCATTACATTTTGCATCATCAGGAATTACAATACTATACGCCAAATTGTCTTCTGTAACAAACCAAAATTCAGGTTTAGAAGTTATTTCTATAACTGAAGAAGTAGATGTTGGATTTTTAGCACCTGCTGAAACTTTTCCTTTAAATTTTAGGCTGGAATAAGTTTCACTATTTTTTGTAGGTTCGCTATCTGCATACAATTCTTTAACATTTGCATTTTCAATGAAAAATTTTGTAAATAATACGGCACTTTCTTGCGTTGATTCAAAATAGTTTGTAGAAGTCGCTAAATATTCTTCAGAGATTTTTGACACAGTTTTAAATGCTTTTTTATAACCGCTAAGATAAACTTTTTCAGATGTGCTTGTTACAACAGATGGAATGGTTAATGTTGCTAAAACTGCAAGAACAAACATTGCAACCATAATTTCTGCTAATGAAAAAGCAACTATTTTTTTTGTTTTCAAAATCATATCTAAATAGTATATTATTAATTTTTAAGTGTCAAATTTGATTTTGATTATAGTTTTTTTGTTGTATAATCTGAAATATGAAAAAACTTGAACACATTAGAAATTTTAGTATTATCGCACATATTGACCATGGAAAGTCAACATTAGCCGATAGATTGTTAGAAGCAACAAATACAATTGCTAAACGTGATATGCAAAACCAGTTGCTTGATACGATGGATATTGAACGTGAACGTGGCATTACGATTAAACTTAATGCAGCAAAAATGAACTACAAAGCAAAAAATGGCAAAGAATATATCCTAAATCTCATTGACACCCCCGGACATGTGGACTTTTCTTACGAAGTTTCCCGTTCACTTGCTGCTTGTGAAGGGGCATTGCTTATTGTAGATGCTACCCAAGGTGTAGAAGCTCAAACACTTGCAAATGTTTATCTTGCAATGGAACAAAATTTAGAGATTATTCCAATAATAAATAAAATTGATTTACCTTCAGCAGACGTTGAAAAAGTTAAAAAAGAAATAGAAGATGTTCTGGGTATAGATGCTTCTATGGCAATTCCTGTCAGTGCAAAAACAGGTGTTGGGATAGAAAACGTATTAGAAGCCATTGTTGAATATATTCCGGCCCCTGTTGATACCTCAGATAGACCACTTCGAGCTTTGGTTTTTGATTCGGCTTATGATGCTTATTTAGGTACGATATGCTTTTTTAAAGTTGTTGACGGTTCAATTAAATTAGGCGATAAAATCAAATTTATGGCGACAAATCGAGAGTTTGAGGTTGTTGAATTAGGATTTTTAAACCCACATAGAATTCAGGTTTCAGAACTGAAATCAGGCGAATTTGGATACTTTGCAGGTTCTATAAAAGAAATAACAAGATTTGTTGGCGACACTATTACCCATGTTGAAAACCCTGCAACTGAAGCACTAGAAGGCTATAAAGAAGCAAAACCAATGGTTTTTTCAGGTTTGTATCCGGTGAACAACGAAGACTATCAAGAACTAAAAGAAGCACTAGAAAAATTGAAATTATCTGATAGCTCTATTACTTATGTTCCTGAAACTTCTAATGCTCTTGGTTTTGGCTTTAGATGCGGTTTTTTAGGCATGTTGCATATGGAAATCGCTCAAGAAAGGCTGGAAAGAGAATACAATTTGTCTCTTATTACGACAGCTCCTTCTGTAATTTATCGAGTATATAAAACAGATGGAGAAATGGTTGAAATCGACAATCCGGCTGAGCTTCCTGCTGCACAGTATAGAGAATACATTGAAGAACCTTATGTAAAAGTTAATGTGTTTACTCCAAATGATTTTGTCGGCACATTAATGGAATTGTGCCAAGATAAACGTGGAATATTCATCAATATGCAATATATAGATGATATTAGAGTAAATCTAGAGTACCATATTCCATTATCAGAAGTTATTACAGATTTTTATGACCAATTGAAATCTCGTTCAAAAGGTTATGCTTCTATGGATTATGAATTTTCTGATTATAAAAAATCTGATTTAGTTAAAATGGATATATTGCTTGCAAACGAAATAGTTGACGCCCTTTCTGTAATTTGTCACAAAGACAGTGCCTACAATATCGGACAAAAGTTGACAAACAAATTAAAAGAAATCATCCCAAGACAACTGTTTGAAGTGGCAATACAAGCTGCAATAGGTGGTAGAGTAATTGCAAGAACAAACATAAAAGCTCTTAGAAAATCGGTACTAGACAAATGCTACGG
>CAKURN010000153.1 GCA_934675695.1 uncultured Candidatus Melainabacteria bacterium
TAGTTGTTTATTTTGGTTTTTGTTTTTTCAATTTATTTTTCCAAATTGCAGTTTTTTTCCAGTGTTTTGTTTTCTTCAAAATAATATATCAAAGGCAAAGTGTAATTTCCGTTTTCAAAGTCTGATTTTATGCCTTTTAAGTCGTTTTTTATTTGAAAAGCAAGGCAGAAGTTTTTAAGGTATGTTTTTAATTCGTTTTTCAAATCTTCATCAATTTCTTTTAAGACAAAAAGGCTCTCTAATCCTGCAAAAAACAAATTCGCTGTTTTTGAATATGTTTTTTTGAGGTATGTTTCTTCATCGGTTATTTTTTTTGTGTTTTCGTTTTGTTTTAATTCGCCTTTTATTGTTTCAAAAATCTTTTCGCTAAAAATTTCTATAATTTTAGAATTTGTTTTGCTTAAAATTTTTAATGCTAAAGAAAGCAACAAATCTCCCAACAAAACCGCCATTTTTGAATCGTATTTTGTATTAAAAGTCTTCAACCCTCGTCTAAAATAAGAAACATCTATAATATCATCATGGATTAAAGAAGCGTTGTGCAATAGTTCTGTTGCAAGAGCAATCTTTGTTGTTGTAGGGTCGTTTATTTTTAAAATTTTGGAAAACAAAAAAACAAGCCTTGGGCGAAGAAATTTTGCATTATTAAAAACAAAATCACACAATTCATCTTTTATAAAATTGTCAGAAGTTTTTATCGTATTTTTTAATTCAGTTTCAAAAATACTAAAATCTTCCTCAATTAAAGAAGTGATTTGTGCGATTTTGTCTGTCATTTTAGATTATAAATTTTCCGTTTTCGTAGATTAATTTATCATCAGCATAAATTTTTCCGCCGTTTTTCATATTTTTAATCATATCCCAGTGAAGCCCTGATTGGTTTTTTCCGCCTGCTTCAGGATAGCTTGCACCTATTGCAATATGAATAGAGCCGCCAATTTTTTCATCAAAAAGAATATTGCCTGTAACGTCTTGAATACGGTCATTTGTGCCGATTGCAACTTCTCCGACAAATCGAGAGCCTGAATCCATATTCAACATGCTTTGCAAAAATTCATTTCCGACTTGTGCTTTTGCTTCGATTACTTTTCCATCTTTTAATGTCAAATAAACTTCACGAGCAGTTGAGCCGTTGTAATTTTGTGGAAAATCAAAGTAAACAGTTCCATTTGTCGAATCTTCAACAGGAGAAGTAAAAATTTCTCCGTCAGGAAAATTCATATTGCCTGAACAAGGTATCCAAGTTCTACCATTGGTTGAAAAAGTGATGTCTGTTTTTTCACCTTGTATTCTTAGTTTTGTTGTTTTGTTTAAAATTTCAGCAATTCTTTTTTGTTCGGTGTCGATTTGTTTCCATTTTTCAACCGGATTTTCAACATCAAGATAACAAGATTTAATCAAAAATTCGCTATATTCTTCTAAACTCATTGAAGCTTCTTGTGCTAGAGCGTTGGTTGGATAATCTGCAATAACCCACCGCATATCGCCTTTTGCACTTCTTTCGAGGCGTTTTGAAAGTATTGGGTGTGTTGCTTTTGAGCGTTTAGCGAGTTTGTTGCTATCGGCGTTTGCCATATTTTTTATGTTAGAAGGTGCTCCGATAAATATCATAACGTCTGCTTTTTCGACTTCTATTTTGCTCATTTCGTCGATAAAATCAAGCTGAGAGTCGTTTGCGTATTTTATGAAAGTTTCTGCTATTTCGTCCATAGAAGTACGAACAACAGGGTTTGCACCATTAATAAGGCAAAGTTTGTATATTTCTTTGACTAATGGTTGAGCTTCATAGCCTCTTGCATATATTATTACAAAATCGTCTTTTTTGACTGATGTTGAATAATTTACCAAAACATCAGCGTATTTGTTTATTATGGGATTGTACATTATTCGTCTGCCTCATCTGAAACAGTTCCATGGTAAGCTGCTTTGTCTCTCAATGTGCAACCACGTTTTGATGTTTTTACAAAATCAACAAGATTGTCTATGTATTTGTTGCCTTTGAATTCTTTTTCAATCAATTCAAGAGCTTGTGTTGTATTGTATTGTTCGTTTCTCAAAATTCTGATTGCTTTATGGATAGCATCACGAGAATCTTTGTCTACGCCTTTTCTTCTTAAACCAATCGCATTTAAACCAACAGGCAAACAAGGAATACCTTCAGCTTTGCAATAAGGAATGATATCGAGTCTGGCTGCTGAAGCACCTGAAATTATTGCCATATCGCCAATTCTAAGGTTTTGGTGGAAAACACTCATTCCGCCCAAAAATGCTCCAAAACCAACATGGCAGTGTCCGCCGATTGTTGCAGCGTTTGCCATAATTACATTGTCACCAAGTACACAATTGTGTGCAACGTGAGTGTATGCCATCAACATACAGTTGTTACCGATGATTGTGTTTTTTCCTTCGCCTGAAGCCCTATTTACTGTGGCAAATTCTCTTATCCAGCAATTTTCACCAATGATTACGCCGGTTTTTTCTTGTTTGTAACCCAAATCTTGTGGTTCGCCGCCGATAGACGCAAAAGGAGAAATTTTTGTATTTTTTCCGATTTTTGCATATTGAATATTCGCACTTTCTCCGATTTTGCAGCCTGATTCTATAACTGTGTCTTTTCCGATTATTGCATAAGCACCAATTTCTACATCAGGTGCAATTTGTGCTGTTTCGTCTATAATTGCTGTTTTATGAATTGCCATTTTTTCCTCTATTCTTTTATTTTAATGCTACGGTCAATATTGCTTCTGTGCATAGTTTTCCATCTACAAATGAACGTCCCAAGCATTTTGCAATCGGCCCTTTAACTTTTAGACATTCTGTTTCCATTTCCAATTTATCTCCGGGGCGAACAATGTTTTTGAATTTTGCAGATTCAACGCCTGCAAACAGTGTTAATTTGCCTTTGTATTGATCCATTGTCATTAAAATAGGAGCAGAAGTTTGTGCTAATGCTTCAATTTGCAATACTCCGGGCATTATTGGATTGTTTGGAAAATGTCCTTGGAAAAAAGGTTCATTAAAAGTCACGTTTTTGTAACCTTTTGAATATTTTCCGGGAACGCATTCAGTGATTCTATCTACCAACAAAAATGGGTATCTGTGGGGCAACATCTCTAAAATTTCACTGTAATCAAGCGAAATTGGAGTAACAACTGTCTCGTTTGTATCCATTTTATTCTCCTTTATCTAGTATTTGTTTTAATTTCTTTGCTAATTCCACATGATAGCCATGTCCTGCTTCTTTTACTATTATATTAGCATTCAATTTTAAAGGATTATATCCTGTTAAGTATAAATCACCTATAATATCAAGAATTTTGTGTTTAGCCGGTTCATATAGACTTCTTAATTCGGTTGTGTATGTGCCGTCATCTTTCAAACCAACTGTATTTTCGATTGTGACACCTTTTGAATAGCCTGCTGCTTGAAATTTTTCAAGGTCGGATAAATATCCAAAAGTTCTAGCTTCTATGATTTCTTCCAGATTTTCATCGAGTTTTAAGTTTACCCAACGATTGTTCAAGTCTTTGTGTCTGAAATTAACCATATAAGTGATGTTTGTCGCATTTTCTGATGGCATTAAAACGATAGATGAGTTGTTTTTTTCAAAAGTAACAGTTTTATCTAAAGGTTTTACTTTTTCACTTTCACCTGAAAAACCGACTTTTTTAAATTCTTCTACCCATTTTTTTGCACTGCCGTCAAAAATAGGCATTTCAAAGCCAACAGAGTTGAAATATACATCTAGTGCATCTATTCCACAAATCGCACAAGCTGCCATAAAATGTTCAATAAGTGCAATTTTGTTTTTTGCTCCGTTTTGTATATCAGCGACAATAACGCAATGCTCTGTAGATACAACATTTTCTACTGTTGCATCAATTTGAGCGTTATTGATAAAGAAACGTATTCCTTTTTTGTTTGATGGTTTGATTTCCAGTTCAACAGGTGCTGCAAACATCAATCCTGCACT
>CAKURN010000154.1 GCA_934675695.1 uncultured Candidatus Melainabacteria bacterium
GGTATGGATTATTATTTCATTTTGTTTTATAAATGTTTTTATTTTTTGGTTTTTATTTTGCTTTTTACACCTTTGATTTTTGTTTTGATATCAAATTTTTCTCAAATTTTGGCAAAAAATTATACAGAATTTTTAGTGTCTTTGGTGATTGTTTCTATTTTTACTTTTGTCGTTGGTATACCGTTTTTTATGCTCAATCTTCAGGCTTTTTACTTCAAAAACCCTGAAGAAAACTATTTTGATGTATTTAAAAACTGTTATAATAAACTAAATTTTGATTTTTTTGTGATTCTTATTATTATTTCCATTTTGTCAATAATAATAAACATTTTGCCACCATTATTTAGCGGTATCGCAAACATTATCGCTATACCATTTTTTTATTCTGTTTTGAGTTTTTGGTATATTTCAAGAATACAAAACTAAAGTCTTATGTTGTACAAATTTTGATGAAAGTAATTTTCGTCTTCTAAAAGATATCTTTTTAAAAAGAAGTTGAAATTATTGATAGACAAAATTTCAAAACAAAAAGACAAGTCACATCTTTTTCTCTTTTGCACCTGTTTTTCCTTTTTTTAAACTACACTAATTTATACGTCTTTTTCAATCGACAACTTTAAAAGAAAACGACAAATATTAAAATATTTTTACATTTTAATTGTAGTTGCTTTATGTTGTGTAATTAAAACCATAATCACAGACACATCAGCAGGTTTTACACCACCAATTCTGAGTGCTTGTCCTATTGTTTTTGGTCTTATTTTCATCAGTTTTTCTTTTGACTCTGTAGAAATTTGTTTTACGCTTTCATAGTCAAAGTTTTCAGGAATTTTGATTTTTTCTGTTTTTTCTTGGTTGTTTATTGAATCCAATTGGCGTTTGATATAACCATCATATTTGATTAGAGTTTCTGTTTGTTCTAAAATATCTCGAATTTGGTATCTGTCAGAAGTTTCGATTTCGTTTTTGTAACCTAATTTTTCTATCATTTCAAAATCAACATTCGGACGTTTTAAAAGATTAAACGCAGAAGTCGTTAATTCAAGATTTTCGTTATATGAATTTAAGATTTTTTTGTTTTCTTCGTTTGGTGCAATTTTAAAGTCTTTTAGCCTTTGCGTTTGTCTTTCGATTTCTTGCTCTTTAAATCTTTTTCTTAAAATATCTTGTTCTTTTACAAGCCCAGTTTTGTAACCTAGTTCCATCAACCTTAAATCAGCATTGTCTTGTCTTAAAATAAGGCGATATTCACTACGAGAAGTCAACATTCTATAAGGTTCATCAATGTCTTTTGTAATCAAATCATCAATCAATGTTCCTATGTAAGAATTTGAACGAGTAAGTTCAATGTATTCTTTTTTATCTAGGTAATTTTTTGCATTTATTCCGGCAACTAAGCCTTGTGCTGCAGCTTCTTCATAGCCTGATGTACCGTTAATTTGACCTGCTAAAAATAGACCTTTTATTTTTTTGGTCATTAAACCGTTATCAAGTTCTAAAGCACAAACACTATCGTATTCTACAGCATAAGCAGGTTTAATAATAGAAGCATTTTCTAATCCAAAAAGCGAATGAATCATTTTAAATTGTGCTTCTATAGGTAAACTTGTTGAAAAGCCTTGGATATAGTATTCATAGGTATCTTTACCCTCCGGTTCAATAAAAATATGATGAGAAGGATTGTGTGCAAAACGCACGACTTTGTCTTCTATAGAAGGGCAATATCTAGGACCTTTACCTGTAATTAAGCCGCTATACAAAGGTGACAAATGAAGATTTTCTCTGATGATTGAATGAGTGAGCTCATTTGTTTTTGTTAAATAACAAGGAAACTGCTCTCTAACCACTCGATTAGGTTTGTAACTGAAGAAATATGGCATTCCGTTTTTGAGTTCATCTCCGGGGTGGATTTCTAATCTGGAAAAATCAATGGTTCTGCCGTCTACTCTAGCAGGCGTTCCTGTTTTTAATTTTCTAACATTAAAACCTAAATTTTTAAGTTTTTGAGACAAGCCAACAGCCGCTCTTTCACCTAGTCTTCCTGATGGGTGAGATTTTTGACCAATAAAAATCCTACCATCTAGACTCGTTCCTGTAGTTAAAATTACGGTTGGAGAAAAATATTCTATCCCCAATTCATCAACTACACCAATTATTTCTTCGTTTTTTGTCAACAAATCAACAATTTGAATTTGTTTAAGGGTGATGTTTTTTTCTCTTTCAACATAACTTCTTGCAAGATATTTGTATTCTTTTTTGTCTGATTGAGCACGAAGTGCGTGAACTGCAGGACCTTTTGAAGAATTTAGGGTTTTTAGTTGCATATATGTAGAATCAGCAAGTTCTCCCATAACCCCACCCAGTGCATCAATTTCACGAACCAAATTTGATTTTGCAGGGCCGCCGATTGCAGGATTACAAGGCATTAAGCCGATATTATCTATATTAAGTGTAGTAAGCAAAGTCTTCAAACCCAATCTGGCAGCCGAAATAGAGGCTTCTATACCTGCATGACCTGCACCAACCACTATACAGTCAAATTTAAAATTGTTATCTTGAAAAGAGTTCATTATTTTTAGCCTTTTTTACCTGTAACAAACTCCTTTAAAACCCGTAATCCACTATAAAATCACAGCTCCCTGTTTTTCTATAGGCAAATTCAAGAAATTTACTTTTACATTAAAATAATTCCAAGTATTTGAAACTATTTCTTTAATTTCACTAGCACCAACGCCATTATAAATAACCAAAATTGATGGACCTGCACCACACAAAACAGTACCTATAACGCCATTTGTGTGTTTCAAATTGTTCATTATATCAGACAACCCCGGAACAAGTTTTTCTCTATAAGGTTGATGAAGTTTGTCTTTTAAAGACAATTTAAGAAGTTCTTCGTCGTTGTTGTACATAGCATCAACAAACATTGCTGAACGTTTGAGGTTGTAAATTGCAGATTGCATAGGAACTTCTTTTGGCAAAACTGAGCGAGAAATTTCTGTATTAAGTTCATAATCAGGAACGCAAACCATCAATTTCCACCCGTCATTCCAAGGTAATTTTCGATAAACAATAGAACCGTCTTCTTCCCAAGAAGACATTGTTACACCACCAACAAAAGCAGGCGTAATATTATCCGGATGTCCTTCGATTTCTGTTGCAATAGACATAAGGATTTTTTCATCTGCGGGTCTACCTAGTAGTTCATTTGCTGCAATCAATCCTCCAACAATCACAGAAGCAGAAGACCCCAACCCTCTAGAAATAGGTATTTGGGTTTTTACTGTAATTTTCAATTCGTTTGGAACTTGTCCTATAAAATTGTATAGCAATTCTATAGCTTTGTATATTATGTTGCTTTTATCTGTCGGAATGTCAATTATATTGTCGTCGTTGTTTTTTTCGTTAATTATATTGACTTCTATTCCACTTCCAGGCAGTACTGTTTCTTCTAATGAAATAACATTATACAAAGGCAAAGCCAAACCAAAAGAATCAAATCCCGGGCCTAAATTTGCTATTGTTGCTGGAGTTTTTACACTTACTTTCATTTTCTTTTCCTATTTTAAACTTTTACAGGCATAATCAAACAGATGTAATTATTTGTATCTTCTAAAGGTTTAAATATTGTTGCAGCCAATACGTCAGAAATTTCTATAACAATTTCAGAAGTATCCATATTTTTTAATCCATCAAGAACATATTTGTAATTAAATGCTGTTAGCATATCCTCCTCACTATATTGTATATCAACATAGTCTTTTGAACGTCCTGCTTCTGATGTATCTGCGGAAATTTCCAGTTGTCCGTTTGTAAAATTGAATTTTACAACATTCGTTCTTTCGCTAACCATTACAGAAACTCTTTCTATAACATTAATCAACTCAGCTCTGTTTACGATTATTTTTTTGTCATTGTGAACAGGAATAAGTTGTTGATACTTTGGATAGCTACCTTC
>CAKURN010000155.1 GCA_934675695.1 uncultured Candidatus Melainabacteria bacterium
CGACAACAGTTGAAAATTACAAAAAATTAAAAGAAGCAGGGATTGGAACGTATATTCTTTTTCAAGAAACTTATCACAAAAATTCTTACGAAATTCTTCACCCTACAGGTCCAAAACACAACTATGCATATCATACAGAAGCTATGGATAGAGCAATGGAAGCAGGTATTGATGATGTTGGAATTGGGGTTTTGTTTGGTTTAGAAAGATACAAATACGAATTTGCGGGACTTTTGATGCACAAAGAACACTTAGAAGCAAAATTCAACGTTGGTCCGCATACTATTTCTGTTCCAAGAATCAAAAAAGCAGACGATATCGACCCTAGCCAATTTGATAACGGAATAGATGATGAAACATTCAAAAAAATCGTTGCTTTGATTAGGATTTGTGTACCTTATACAGGTATTATCGTTTCAACCAGAGAATCTCAACAAGTAAGAAAAGAAGTCTTAAAATTAGGCGTTTCACAAATTTCCGGAGCTTCTCGCACTAGTGTTGGCGGCTATAGCGAAGAAGAACGCCCAAAAGACACAGAACAATTCGATGTTTCTGACACAAGAACACTGGATGAAATCGTTGATTGGCTAATGGAATTGGGCTATTTGCCGTCATTCTGCACAGCTTGTTATTCTGTTGGAAGAACAGGTGAGAGATTTATGGATTTATGCAAAACAGGGCAAATCCAAAACTGTTGTCACCCTAATGCAATAATGACTCTAGAGGAATTTTTAATTGATTATGCAAGCAAAAAAACCAAAGACTCGGGCGAAATTTTAATAAAAAATGAAATTGAAAAAATAACAAACGAAAAAGTAAAAGCAAAATTAAAAGAAAATTTAGAAAAAATTAAATCAGGAGAAAGGAACTTTAGGTTCTAATATGAGTCTAGAAAACATGCCCGCCGCAAACAGGTGTCATATAGGGTTTTTTGGTTGTACTAATGCAGGAAAATCAAGCCTCGTAAATGCAATTACCAATCAACAGGTTTCTCTTGTTTCAGATATAAAAGGTACAACAACAGATGCTGTACAAAAAACTATGGAAATACTACCTATAGGCCCTGTTGTAATAATTGATACGGCAGGATTTGACGATGACAGCGAACTTGGCAAATTGAGAATAGAAAAAACAAACAAAATTCTATCAAAAATAGATATTGCAATTTTAGTTGTAGATATTTTAAAAGGCAAAAACAAAAAAGACAAAGAACTGATTGAAATTTTCAAAAACAAAAATATCCCATATATTGTAGCGTACAACAAAGTCGATTTAACAGATAAAGAGCCTGTTTTAAACGAAAATGAAATCGTAATAAGCACAAAAGAAAACAAAAATATTTTTGAATTAAAAGAAAAAATCGCTTCTATAAAATCCTCAAACAAAACCGAAAAAACAATCATAAAAGACAAATTAAACAAAAACGACATAGTTATTTTGTGCATTCCAATAGATGAATCAGCCCCAAAAGGCAGATTGATTTTGCCGCAACAATTAACAATAAGAGAAATATTAGACAAAAACTGCATATGCATTTGTTCTCAAGATACAGAATTAGATGAAACAATAAAATCTCTTAACAAAAAACCAAAACTCGTTATTACTGATTCACAAGTTTTTAAAAAAGTAAAAGATATTGTCCCTAATGACATTCTTTTGACTTCTTTTTCAATTCTTTTTGCAAATTACAAAGGCGAATTAAAAGAACTGGTAAAAGGTGCAAAACAAATTTCTAATCTTGTCGACAATGACACAGTATTGATTTCAGAAGGTTGTACTCATCATAGACAATGCAACGACATAGGTTCAGTTAAATTTCCAAAATGGTTAGAAGATTTTACAGGAAAAAAACTAAACTTTGAATTTTCATCAGGAAATGATTTTACAAATACTCCTGAAAAATACAAACTAATCATTCATTGCGGAGGCTGCATGCTTAATGAAAAAGAAATGAAATCCAGAATACAAATCGCAAAAAATTCTTCAATTCCTATAGTAAACTACGGGATTGCAATTTCTTATATGAATGGAATATTAAAAAGAAGTCTTGAAATTTTTCCTGAAATTTTAGAAATATTGTAGAAAATAGACTTTTATAATATAATATCGTTAATCAATTAACAAGAAAGGTAAAAGATGAACAGTGCAGTTATAATTGGTAGAGTAGGCAGAGACCCTGAAATAAAATACTACGAAAGCGGAAAAAGCAGAACAACGTTTTCTATGGCAGTAAACAGAAGACAAGGTAAAGAAGATGTTACTGACTGGTTTAATATAGAAATGTGGGACAAACAAGCAGAAACAGCTGCAGAATGGATTAAAAAAGGTGCATTAATTTCTGTAGAAGGCAGAATAAGAGTAAATTCTTGGCAAGGACAAGATGGCGAAATGAACGAAAGCTATCTTATCAGTGCTACAAAATTCAACTTTGAAGGTTCTAAAAAAGACGCTCAACAAAACGTTGCAGCAATGTAGTAAATTATGTCAATACAAGAAGAATCAACTATTATAATTGCCGATGACTTAACAGGTGCAAACGATACAGCACTACAGTTTTTTAAGTCCGGTTTGCAAACAAAAGTAATAATAGATTCAACCTATGATATCAAAATAGATGGAATCGATACGACTTGTGTTTGGGCTTTTTCGACTGAAAGCAGAAATTTGTCAAAAGAAAATGCCCTCGAAACAATAATAGAAACCACAAAAAAACTGCAAGAAAACTTAAATTCAGACAATTTTTACAAAAAAATCGATTCAACGCTAAGAGGCAATGTCGGAATTGAAACTATTGCACTTTTAGAAATATTAAAAAAAGACGCAGCTATTGTCGCTCCTGCATATATAGAAGAAAACAGAACAACAATAGGCGGTTATCAATTATTAAACGGCATTCCGATAGAAAGAACCCAAGTTGCACTTGATCCAAAATCACCAATTCTAAATTCATTTATACCTGACATCGTTAAAAAAGACTTAAATCCGCAACTTTTTGATTATATTGGCATGGTAAATTTTGAAACCGTTTCTAAAGGTGCAGGGCCAATAAACTTAAAAATAAAAGAACTCATACAAAAAGGCAAAAAAATAATCATAGTAGATGCTATTTCTACTGTTGATTTAGAGCAGATAGCTCTTGCAATAGACAAAAGCAGCTACAATCTTTTACCTACAGGAAGCGCAGGGCTTGCACTTGCAATAAACAAAATAAAATATGACAATGTAAAACAACCACCCCACATAAAACACTGTCCATCTTGTGCTAGGCTATTTTTGTCGGGTTCTGCAACACAATTGACCAAAAATCAAATTCAAAAACTAAAACAAGAAAAAGAAATTTTTTCAATCGATTTAACAATTAATGATGTATTAGAACAAAACAAAAAAATTGTTGATATCGCATGCGAAAAATTGGCCCAAAAAACAGATGTTATTATACATTCTTCTTCAATTTTTAATAATAATGTTGATATTGAAAACGAAAACATAAAAGAAGACTTAATTGATGCAGGAATACCAAAAGACGAACTTGCAAATTTAATCACAAATTATTTGGCTGATTTGATAGAAGAAATAAATCACAAACAAGATTTCATCTTGATTATGATAGGCGGAGAAACTTCATTCAAGAGTCTTAAAAAAATCAATTCAAAGTATCTGGAAATAGTTGATACTATTTTGCCTGCTATACCTTTGTGTGTCGATTTTAGCGGAAAAGTAATTGTTACAAAATCGGGAAATTTTGGTACATTGAACACATTGATTGAGATTGTAAATTATTTTGATAGATTAAAAGACCAATGAAAAACTATAAAATCGCAATTACAACAGGGGACAAAAAAGGGATAGGCAAAGAAATAACAAAAAAAGCCCTTGATTCATTAAAACTAAAAAAAGAAGATGTCTTGATTATTGGCGAAAAAGTTAACGAT
>CAKURN010000156.1 GCA_934675695.1 uncultured Candidatus Melainabacteria bacterium
TTTTCAATCAAGCCTTCTGTCATTTTTATAACGTCATCTTGATTTACAAATGACATTTCCATATCTACTTGTGTAAATTCCGGTTGACGATCTGCACGCAAATCTTCATCTCTGAAACATTTTGCAATTTGATAGTATTTTTCAAAACCTGCCACCATAAGCAACTGTTTAAATATTTGAGGTGATTGAGGAAGTGCGTAGAATTTTCCGTCGTGGATTCTTGATGGAACAAGATAATCTCTAGCCCCTTCCGGTGTTGCTTTGATTAAAACAGGAGTTTCAACTTCCATAAAATCAAGCTCGTTTAGATAATTTCTGATTGCAGTTACGATTTTGTGACGAAGTCTAAAGTTGTTCATCATTTTTTCACGACGCAAATCTAAATAACGATATTTTAATCTTACATCTTCTGAAACATTGTCATCATCAAGAACAAAAGGTAGAGTTTGTGCTGCAGATAGTATTTCAACGTTTGTTGGATACATTTCTATTCTACCTGTTGCTAATTTGTCATTTATTGTATCATCAGGTCTTTTTGAAATAGGACCTTCAACTTTTATTACATATTCAGGTCTGATTTTTGATAAAATCTTGTGAACTTCAGGATTTATTTGTGGATCGGCAACAAGTTGAAACAAGCCTGTTTTATCTCTTAATTCAACAAAAATTATACCGCCTAAATCACGAATTGTAGAAGCCCAACCTGCAAGAACCGCATTTTGACCTACATTTTCTTCTTTTAACTCTGTACAGCTTTGTTTCTTATAAGCTAATTCCATATTTTCTTCCTTATTTATAATTTCATTTGGTTTTATTATAAAATAAACATAGAAAAAATGTGTAAAAAAATATTTCAGATAAAATAAATTCTTCTTTTGCACCAGAATTTCTTTTATTGTATAATTACATATATAGATTTATTTAAAGGAGTGAGGAATTTGGCTCAAACAAATTTATTTGACGACGGAAAAGTAGTTCCTGTCAATATTCGTGATGAAATGAAACGTTGTTATATAGACTATGCAATGAGCGTTATTGTAGGTCGTGCTTTGCCTGATGTTAGAGATGGCTTAAAACCTGTTCATAGAAGAATTTTGTTTGCTATGAACGAGCTTGGCATGGCACCTGATAAACCATTTAAAAAATGTGCTCGTATAGTTGGAGAAGTTTTGGGTAAATATCACCCCCATGGTGATAGTTCTGTTTACGAAGCTCTTGTTCGTATGGCACAAGATTTTTCAACCAGATATTTAACGGTAGATGGGCATGGAAATTTCGGTTCTGTTGATGGTGACGGGGCTGCTGCAATGCGTTATACAGAAGCTCGTATGCACAAAATTACAACTGCAATGCTAGCTGATATCGATTGTGAAACAGTAAATTTTGTACCAAATTTCGATGGCAGCTTGGAAGAACCTTCTGTTTTACCTACAAGATTACCTATGCTATTGTTGAATGGTACATCCGGTATTGCTGTTGGTATGGCAACAAACATTCCTCCTCACAACTTAAATGAAGTTGTAGATGGTGTTATTGCTTTAATTGACAATCCTGAAATTACAACAGATGGATTGATGCATTATATCAAAGGTCCTGATTTTCCAACCGGTGCAACGATTGTTGGCACATCAGAAATAAAAAAAGCCTATGAAACAGGTCGTGGTTCAATAAAAATGAAAGCTATTTCTTCAATTGAAGAACTTGCAGGCGGCAATGGAAGACAAGGCAGAAGTGCTATTGTAGTTACTGAAATTCCATACCAAGTAAACAAAGCCGAATTAATCAGAAAAATAGCTGAGCTTGTAAAAGATGGAAAAATCCAAGGCATATCAGATTTAAGAGATGAATCAGACAGAGAAGGCATGCGTATAGTAATCGAATTGAAACGTGATGCAAAACCTGATGTTGTCCGTAACAATCTCTACAAACAAACAGCTCTTTTAACAAGTTTTGGTTTTAATATGGTTGCTTTAGTCGGTCAACAACCCAGACTTCTTAATTTGTATGAAGTTCTTTCTGAATTTGTTGAACACAGAGTAGATGTAATTACAAGAAGAACAATGTTTTTCTTGAAAAAAGCTAAAGCAAGAGCTCATATATTAGAAGGTTTGATGATTGCTCTAAATTCGCTAGACGAAGTCATTGAATTAATCAAAAAATCTCCGAATACAGAATCCGCAAGAAATGGCTTGATTAATCGCTTTGGTTTAGATACTGAACAAGCAAACGCAATCCTGGAAATGCAATTAAGACGTTTAACAGGATTGGAACAAGATAAAATCAGAGCTGAACATGCTCAATTGTTAGAAAAAATCAAAGAATACGAAGAACTTCTTTCTTCTCGTGAAAAAATTCTTGCATTAATAAAAGTTGAATTAAACGAAGATAAAGAAAAATACGGCGACGAAAGAAAAACCCAAATCATTCCTGAAGAAGGTGAAGTAACAGTCGAAGATTTGACTCCAAACACCCAAATGGCTGTATTTGTCACACGTCAAGGATATATTAAACGTATTTCTCTTGATACTTTTGTTCGCCAAAATCGTGCAACAAGGGGAAAAGGCGGAATGAAAACAAAAGAAGACGATGATGTAGCTCATTTCTTTACTGCAATGATGCATGATAAAGTCTTATTCTTCTCATCTAAAGGGCTTGTTTATTCGTTGTCTGTATATGACTTCCCTGAAGGTTCTCGCCAATCAAAAGGACTTCCAATAATAAACGTACTTCCTTTAGAACAAGACGAAAACATAACAGCAATCGTTCCTGTTTCTGAATTTAAAAATGATATGAATTTAATTATGTTAACAAAAAAAGGCTACATTAAACGTATATCTTTAGACAATTTCACAAACATCAGAAGAAACGGTTTGATTGCTATTGGTCTAGAAGAAAACGATACTCTAAATTGGGTAAAACTTGCAAAAGGAAATGATGAAATAATAATCGGTACATCATGCGGTATGGCAATCAGATTCCCGATTGAAGATTTAAGACCTTTAGGACGTTCTGCTCGTGGTGTAAATTCTATGAAATTAAGGACATCAGACGAAATCATCGGTTGTGATGTTGTTCCTCGTGATTATGATGCTGATTTACTTGTAATTACATCAGATGGTTTTGGTAAACGTTCAAAAATCTCTGAATTTAGAACCCAAAACAGAGGTGGAATGGGACTTATTGCAACGAAATTCAAATCTTCTCAATCGAGATTAGTTGATTTGTCTATCGTAAAAGAAAACGATGAAATAATGGTTGTAACGGCAAACGGCGTTGTAACAAGAGTCAGTGCTTCTGATATTTCTCGCCAAGGCAGACCTGCTACAGGTGTTAGAGTTCAAACTCTAGATGGTGATGATACTGTTGTTTCTGTAAACAAAGTAATCAACACTGACGAAGGTGAAAAAGATAAAGAAACTCTTGTCAAAGAAGCTAAAGAAGAATTAATGGAAAATGCTGCACAAGGAAACATATTCCAAGCCCCTTCTGATAAATAGCTAAAAACCAAATATATCAACAATATTAAAATGACCTATAGTTTTTATAGGTCATTTTTTATAACTTTAGTATGAGGTAATTTATACTAAAAATTAATTCAAACTCCTTTAAAAAAAAGTTAAAGTAAATGTGTTAAGGATGAAGATTGCAAAGGAAATACTAAAGTTCCCCATTTTAGTTGTATGCAATCGTATGTACAATAAAGGAGTATTAAAATGAGTGTAGTTATTAACACAAACGTGGATTCTATTAAAATCCAAGGAATTTTGAACAGTTCAACAGACAAATTGTCTCAATCAATGAAACGTATGTCTACAGGCTTGAAAATTAATTCAGCTAAAGACGATGCAGCTGGTACAGTAATCGCTGCAAAAATGGGCGTTCAATTGAATGGTAACGAAATTGCTCAAAAGAATGTTCAAAACGCAA
>CAKURN010000157.1 GCA_934675695.1 uncultured Candidatus Melainabacteria bacterium
ATTTAAACCAAGCTCAAATATACAAAAGCTACAAATTCCCAATGTCAGGCAATATAGAAGACGAAGCAAAATTTGAACTTGTAAACGAAATATTAGGTGGTAGTGCAAATGCCAGATTGTTTGCAGATTTAAGAGAAAAACAAAATTTAGCGTACAGTGTATATTCTGAAGTTCAATCATTTGAAAATACCGGAATTTTGACTTTGTGGTTAATGACAACAACTGACCACAAAGACCAAAATCAAGAAAGCTTTGACAATGTACAAAAATCTCTCGATGGTTTTACAAAACATACAGAAAAAATGTGTAACGAACTCGTAAGTGATGAAGAATTGGCGGCTGCAAAAATGAAATTAAAACAAAATCTTTTTGCACAATGTCAAAACCCTATATCTGAAACTGCACTTATTTCGATGAATATGTTAGAACCTTATGGTGTAAAAAGAATCGACAAATATCTTGATGCTATAGATAAAGTGACAAAAGAAGATATCAAAAAAACTTCTCAATTCATTTTTTCTCAAAAACCTTCTATCTCTATATTGGCTAGTCCTGATACAATAGATTCGCAAATGGAATATCTAAAAACTCAAGGAAAAGTTGAAAAAGCAAATAGAGATAACCAAAATTAATATTTATTATAAAATATTAATTGCAAAAATCTTATAGAAAGTGTAAAAATGTACAAAATTCTAGATTGCACTCTTAGAGATGGCGGTTACACAAACAACTGGTATTTTGGAAAAGATAAAATAATCGATTATTTGACTTCTATTTTAAAAACTGAAATTGATTTTGTAGAAGTCGGCTTCTTAACTAATGAAAATAGAGACGAAAACCAGACTCTTTTTAATGATATTTTTGAAATAAATAACTACATAGAGTCAACAGACAAGCTTTCTATTATGATTGCATGCGGAAAATATGATGTAAAAAAACTTCCAAAATTTGAAAATACTACAATTAAAAATATTCGATATATCTTTAAATATTTTGAACAAAAAAAAGCATTAGAAGAAATAAAAATAATAAAAGACAAAGGCTATAGCGTTTTTGTTAATCCTACATTCATTAACCAATACAAAAAAAATGATTTATTGAATTTAATAAACAAAGTAAATAAAGTAATGCCGGATTACTTTACGATTGTTGATTCTATGGGGGTGTTAAAAGAAAACGAATTTTTAGAATTTATAAAAATTGCAAACGAAAACCTCTATCATGCAATCGGACTCGGCATTCATCTTCACAATAATTTGAATTTTGCAAACAAAAATATCATCTCTCTAAACAAAATAAAATTAAAAAGAAATATTATACTAGATGCTACATTGTCAGGTATCGGCAGAGGTGCCGGAAATTTGGTTTTAGAAGAATATGTTGATATAAGTGACGATATAAAAAAAATACTAAAAAATGACATAGAAAACTTTTCTTCAATCGATAAAAAAAACTACAATATAGCAGCGAAAAACTACTGTCACCCTTTTTATGCGACATATTTAATCAAAAATAATATCGAATGCAAAAATGCAACAGAAATTTTTAATAGTATTCCAAAAGACTTTAAAACAAAATTCAATAAAGAAATAATTGAAAAACTTGTTTCAAAAATTCAACAATAAAATGTCGGGTTTTAGCCCGACATTTTATTGTTATATTGCATTTTTACAATCTTCGCAAATTCCATCTTCATTGAGTTTTCTATATTTCCAACAACGAGAACATTTTTCTCCGGTTGCTTTAAATACTTTTACCAAATAATCATCTTTTTCAAACTCATTTAATGGTTTTTCTTCTGTTTTAATGTTGACGTGAGATACAATATACAAATCAGACAAAACATTTGAGTATTTGTTGATTAGTTCTTGTTTGGTTTTGTCTGTTGAAGATATTTCAATGTCTACTTCTAGAGATGAACCTACGATTTTTGGTTCACATGAACGCAAAGGTTCAATTGCACGAGCTACTATTTCTCTGGTCTTCAACAAAGCTGTAAAATCTTCATCGATTTTGTCATTGTTCCATTCATCTTTTGCTTTTGCCCAATCTAACAATAAAGCTGAAATAGTATTTTTTAGATTTTCAGGCATGTTTTGCCAAATATCTTCTGCTTGATGAGGCATAACAGGAACTAAAATCTTAATCAATGTCATCAATGTTTCATACATTACTGTTTGACAAGCACGTCTGGATTGTGATTTTTTGCCTTTTGTATACAATCTGTCTTTTACGATATCCAGATAGAAAGAAGACAAATCGGTGCTTGCAAAGTTTTGAAGATGTTGGAAATATTTGTAAAATTCATAAGTCTTAAATGATTCATCAACATTTTTGATTAGTTTTGATAATCTTGAAAGAGCGAATTTGTCTATGTCTTCCAAATCTTTGTATTCTACATAATCATTTTTTGGGTCAAAATCAAACAAATTACCCAAAAGAAATCTTACAGTGTTTCTTGTTTTTTTGAAAACTTCAACAAGCTGTTTTATCAGATTATCGCCGATTTTTACATCGTTTCTATAATCAACGCTTGCTGCCCACAATCTTAAAACATCTGTTCCGTATATTTTAATAATTTCTTGCGGAGTGACGATGTTGCCTAGAGATTTTGACATTTTTCTGCCTTCTCCATCCAGTACAAAACCATGGGTCAAAACAGATTTGTATGGTGGAATTTCATCTGTTGCACTAGCGATTAATAAAGAAGATTGAAACCAGCCTCTGTGTTGATCAGAGCCTTCTAAATACATATCAACCGGAATTACATCAGAACCATCTGTTTGAAATTCATCTTTTCTTTGTTTTACAACAGCAGACCAAGATGATCCTGAATCAAACCAGACATCCATTATGTCGCTTTCTTTTTCAAATTCGCTGCAACCGCATTCGCATTTAAAGTTTTCAGGCAAAAAGTCTTTTGCTTCATATTTTACCCAAGCGTCAGACGATTCGTTTTTGAATTTTTCAGCAATAATTTTAATCGTATCTTCGTTTATGATTGGTTTTCCGCAGTCTTTGCAATACAAAATAGGAATAGGAACACCCCAAGCACGGTGTCTTGAAATGCACCATTCTGAACGGTTTTCTACCATGTTACTGATACGTTTTTCGCCGGAAGCCGGATACCAATCGACTTTTTTGATGTTTTCTAAAGCCAAATCTTTAAACATTGACACTTTAACAAACCACTGTGGAGTAGAACGATACATAACAGGTTTTTTGCATCTCCAGCAATGAGGGTATGAGTGCATAATTTCTTGTGATTTTATTAAAGCACCTGTTTCCTTTAATTTTTCTATTACAATAGAATTTCCTTTGTAGTATGGAACACCTTTTAAATCAGGAACTTCATCTGTCCAACAACCTTTTGAATCAAAAGGAGAAAAAGTCGGAAGTCCGTATTTTTGCCCTGCTTCCCAGTCTTCTAGACCATGACCCGGAGCAGTGTGAACGGCACCTGTTCCGGCATCTAATGTTACGTGGTCACCTAATATTAACAATGATTCTCTATCATTATATAATGGGTGAATTGCACAGAATTTTTCAAAATCTGTACCTTTCAAAGTTCCTAGAACTTTGATATCTTCCCATTCAACATCTTTTAGGTATTTTTCTAACAAATCACTTGCAACAAAGTAATTTTCATTTTTGTATTCAAAAATTGTATATTCAAAACGAGGATTTAAACAAATACCAACGTTTGAAGGTATTGTCCAAGGTGTTGTTGTCCAAATTATTGAATATAGTTTGTTTGATGATGTTATATTTGCTTTTTTGTATAATTTTTCAAAATCTTTTACTTCAAATTTTACATAAATAGAATCAGAAGAAATGTCTGCATACTCAACTTCTGCTTCAGCAAGAGCAGTTTCGCAGTTTGCACACCAATATAC
>CAKURN010000158.1 GCA_934675695.1 uncultured Candidatus Melainabacteria bacterium
TAGCTCGAAAAGAGGCGTAAAAACGGCGCGTTTACAAGTCGTTAGCCGATTCGAGCGAGACTTTTTGGGGAGAGGAGGAGCAGTGGAATGTGTGAGTTTTTGCCTTTTTAAGGCAAAACGAAAAAAATGAAACTTGTGACAACGAACAGGGGAGTGATAGTTTTTGATAGATAAAATCAATTATTTAGAAACTGAAACAGAGAAATTTCCGTTGGTTTTTACGTTAAATGTAATGGAATCAATACAAGAAAAATACGGAACAATTGAGGCATGGTCAAACTTAATTCAGCGTGACGGAGAGCCAGATATTAAAGCTTTGAAGTTTTTTATTACAGAAGCTATCAATGAAGGTTTAGAAATCGAAGCTGAGAAAACAGGAAAGAAAATGACACCAATAACAGCAAAAAAAGCTGGCAGAATCTTAACTGAAATTGGTCTTTCAGGTACAGCTGGCAAGATTATGCAAGCTATATCTGACAGTATTGAAGTAGATGAAAAAGTAAAAAACGAGAACAGCCCGCAAAAAGCTTAAATGCGGGCGAAAATGCATCAAATGCGGTTCCTGTAGAGTTTTCTTGGCTTTTATTTGTAGGTACAAAAATGCTTGGATTTACGGAAAAAGAAGTCGGTCACATGACACTGAGGAAGTGGAGCCTTTTGTATAAGCATTTTAGAGCATATCACAACTTTTGTACTCAGCAACAGCTATTTAAAGACGAAAACAGCCATTTAAAAGATAACGATGAGTGGCTGCCGGATTAATGGACTTGCCAGAAAGCGCGAGTTGATTTTGAGGCCAAAAAGTGGTATAATAAAAATAAATGTGCAAGAAAGGATGAATGATGATGGACAGAATTTTCCCGGCTACAAACGATGTAATATTTAAAAAAATATTTGGAGACATTAAAAATAAATCAGTAATCAAAGGCTTTCTGAGTTGCATTTTGGATCTACCAGAAGAGGAATACGATGTTTTAGAAATAGGAAATCCAGTTTTAAATATAGACAATGGTGTGGATGGCAAAACAGGCATTTTAGATGTAAAGCTCCGTACTAAGACTGAAAAAGTAATTGACATTGAAGTACAAGTGGCAAAAGTGAATTACATGAGAGAGAGGATTTTATATTACCTTTCAAAATTGACAGTAGACCAAATCGGATCAGGCGAAGGATACGACAAGATTCAAAAGGTCGTGTGTATAGTAATAGCGGCAGACCATATATTAGTGAAGGAAAATGATAAGCTTCACAACAGGTACAGACTCTATGACCCAGAAACAGGTTCAACATTTACGGATAAAATGGAAATAAATACATTGGATTTAATGAAAAGAGCAGACCCTAAAACGGTTGACCCTGAAGTACATGAGTGGGTAAAATTTTTCAATGCAAGAACAAAGGATACGTTAGAAATGGCGCAAAGCTCAAAAATTGAGGCGGTTAAAAAAGCAGCCAATATAGTTTTGAAAGTTAACGCAGATGATAAAACCCGAATAGAAGCAGAACAAAGGGAAAATGCGGTTAGGTCGTAACAGACAGATATGGAAGCAAGTGAAGAAAAAGGCCGCAAAGAAGGAAAAATCGAAGTAGCCAAGAGTTCCTTAAAAATAGGATTAGATTATGAAACTATATCTGCAATAACTGGCTTAAGTGTAGAAGAGATAGAAAAATTAAGATAATTCAAAGAATTTAAATAGAGAAACACCTCTAAAGTAGTGAAACTACTTTGGGGGTGTTTTAATGTAGATTAATCGGAGGTGGAAGTATGGCAGGTTCAAACACATTTGGAGGGACGATAAAACTTGAGGGAGAAAAAGCGTATAGAGAAGCAGTTAAGCAAATAAATTCAAATCTTCGGGTTTTAGCTTCGGAAATGGGAAAAGTGACCGCAGAGTTTACTAAAAATGATAAGTCTACAACTGCCCTCACCTCTCGAAATAAAATTCTAAATGAGCAAATTGAAAAGCAAAAAGAGAAAATTTCTATTTTGAAAAATGCACTTGCACAGTCCAGTGAAAAGTACGGTGAGAATGACAAGAAAACTAACAACTGGAAAGTTTCATTAAACAAAGCAGAAGCTGAGCTTTCAAGGATGGAAAGCAGTTTAAAAGATGTAAATGTTCAAATGGAAAGATCAAAAACACCGCTTGATAAGTTAAATACTGAGCTTTTAGAACAAGGTGCAAAGTTGAAAGAGCTACAGACAGAATATAAAAATATCGTGCTCAGTCAAGGCAAAAATAGTTCTGAAGCGAAAAGTTTAGCATCTGAAATCAAGAGCTTAAATAATGACATAAGAGAAAACAAAGAAAAATTAAATGCCGCAGAAAAAGCTACAAGTCAACTTGGCGATGAGATGAATGACACCAAAAATCAAGCATCCAAACTAAGTGAGGGCTTTACGGTTATGAAAGGTGTAATTGCTAATTTAGCAGCTGATGCAATAAAAAAGCTTGGCAGAAACCTTGTGGGTGCGGTAAAGTCTGTAGTATCGAGCGGAATTGAATTTGAAAGCGCATTTGCAGGTGTTCGCAAGACCGTCAACGCAACGGATGAGGAATTTGAACAATTTGAAACAGGATTGCGCTCCATGTCAACACAGATGCCAATGACAGCATCGGAACTTTCAGCGATTGCCGAAGCTGCGGGACAACTTGGTATCAAAAACGAGAATCTTCTCTCTTTTACAGAAACCATGGCAAATCTTGGGGTTGCAACAAACATGAGCTCAGATGATGCCGCAACTGCCCTTGCTCGGCTTGCAAATATCACTGGAATGAACCAGCAAAATTTTGATAGACTGGGCTCTTCAATAGTTGCACTTGGAAACAACTTTGCAACGACTGAATCTGAAGTTACGCAGATGGCTTTAAATATTTCAGCTGCAGGTTCGCAAGTTGGAATGACTGAGGCTGACATTTTAGGTGTTGCAGCAGCATTATCGTCACTCGGACTTGAGGCTCAGGGCGGCGGCACGGCGATTTCTCGTGCGATAATAATGATGGCTAATGCTTGCGAAACCGGCAGCTCGGAGCTTGAATATTTTGCAAAAGCTGCGGGAATGTCAACGGCGGAATTTCAGAAGTATTTCGCAGAAGATGCAACTGGGGCTTTGACTAAATTCATCACAGGGCTTGGCAATTTACAGGATGAAAGTGCCTTAAAATTTCTTGATGATATGGGGATTAGCGAAACAAGGCTTCGAGATGCACTTCTTAGAGCCTCAAACGCAAACGATTTATTTACAAATGCGATAAGAACTTCTAATGAGGCTTGGAGCGAAAATTCAGCTCTCACAAATGAAGCTCAGCAGCGCTATGCAACCACCGAAAGCAAAGTGCAAATTCTTAAAAATACATTTTCAGAAATGGGATTAACTCTTTACGACAAAGTCCAGGAACCACTTCAGAATGCGGCTTCAAAGCTAACTGAATTTTTTCAAAAGGCCAGTGAATCCGGTGCTTTAAAGGATGCTCTAGATAAATTATCAGAAAGTGCAGGGACGCTAATTGAGGGAATCAGTGAAATGGTCGTAAATTTACTGCCGCCACTGATGAATTTGATTTCATGGCTGATTGAGAACTCAGGCTTTGTGTCAATTGCTCTGGGCAGTATTGCATCATCGATGTTAGCGATTAAGTCAGTAAAATTCGCAAGTGAAATTGGAGATACAATAGGCAAAATGAAAAACTTTGGCAGTAAGATTCTAGAAGTTGCCTCAAACCTAGATTTCATGCGAATTAAAGAAGTGGCTTTGTCGGTCGCACAGGGCGCGGTTACAGCGGCACAGTGGCTCATGAACATCGCAATGAACGCAAATCCGATAGGTTTAATCATTGCCGCGATTGGTGCTCTTGTAGCAGCTTTTGTACTTCTGTGGAATAATTGCG
>CAKURN010000159.1 GCA_934675695.1 uncultured Candidatus Melainabacteria bacterium
ATAACCATCAATACAATTAGAATTTCGGCTAATGTAAACCCTTTTTTTAATCTCATTTAAAATGTCCTTTATTAAACTAATTCTTAGTAACAAATCTATTATAGTACATTTTTAGAGCATGTCAAACAAAATAAACTAACTTTAGTACATATAATCTATTGAAAATAAAACAAAAAGGGCCAATAAAAAGCCCTTTTTGCAAATTATAATTTTTGATAAATTATAGTTTAGAAGCAACCATTAATGTTGTTTCAGCTAATCTTGTAGAATAACCCATTTCGTTATCATACCAAGAAATAATTTTAACCATGTTGTCGCCCATAACTTTTGTTAACAATGAGTCAACTGTAGAAGATTGAGCAGTACCAATGTAGTCAGAAGATACAAGTGGTTCTTCTGAATAGCATAATACATGACCATCAGCAGCTTCTTTTAAAGCAGCGTTAACTTCTTCTGCTGTAACTTTCTTTTCAGTTTCAAATACAACGTCAACTAAAGATACATCAGGAGTAGGAACACGCATAGCGAAACCGTCTAATTTACCTTTTAATTCAGGAATAACTAGAGCAACTGCACGAGCAGCACCAGTTGTAGTTGGGCAAATATTTAAAGCACCAGCTCTAGCTCTACGTGGGTCTTTGTGACCAGCGTCAAGAATTCTTTGGTCGCCTGTGTAAGAGTGAACTGTAGTCATTAAACCTTTTACGATACCGAATTTTTCTTTGATAACTTTTGCAACAGGAGCTAAGCAGTTAGTTGTGCAAGAAGCCATAGAAATTACATTATGTTTAGCAGGATCGTATTCGTTGTCATTTACGCCTAAAACGATAGTTTTGTCTTCGTTTTTAGCAGGAGCAGAAATGATAACTTTTTTAGCACCAGCATCGATGTGAGCGTGAGCTTTTGTAGCATCTGTGTAGAAACCTGTTGATTCAACAACAACTTCAACACCTAGTTTAGCCCATGGTAAGTTTGCAGGATCTTTTTCAGCAAACATTAAGATTTTTTTACCATTGATGATGATACCATCTTCAGCAGCTTCTACTGTACCATTAAATTTGCCCATTACTGAGTCATATTTGAAAACGTGAGCAGCATCAGCAGGTTTCAAACCTGGGTCATTGATAGCTACGTAATCGATTTTGTCGAAAATACCTTCTCTGATTGCGGCTCTAAGGGTATTTCTACCGATTCTGCCGAAACCGTTAATAGCAACTTTTGTCATTTAGTTTCTCCTTCTAATGTGTTTGCTAATACTACATCTCTTATTATGATACAAAAAAAATGATGTGCAAGAAAACAATAATTTTTTTTAAGAAAATGCTTCTTTTTCTTTTTGTATGATAATATTTAAGTATGGTGAGGAAGTTAGTATCGGTTTTTTTGATAATGTTGAGTTTATTTTCTGTCTCTTTTGCACAAGACGAAATTAAGCTCGAAAAGATTGATAAATTTGATATCAAATATAAAGACGACATAGAAACCCTAAAAGGCTCTTTATTTGTCGATGATACAATGAAAGCTCAAAAACAAATAAACGAACAACAAGAAGCTGATTTAAAAGACATAGAAAATTTGTGGAATGCAACAGTGAGCCAAAATCCTATGATTGGTTTTTGTTTAAAAAAACTGGCAATTCCGGCTGAACAAAGAAGAATACATTCATCCTTAATGGCAAAAACAATGAGTGCCTTGATTTCTGGTGCTTCAATGTTGCCATCTTTTGTTGGAATGAACTATGGAATACAATCAGGAGCTTATGCAGCAGGAAGAATAGCCAACGCTTTAATAAATAAAAAGAATAACGAAAAATTAGAAAATCCTGCAATAACAGATACAGAGGCGATAGAACTGGCTTCTTTGGTTGAAGATTTACAAGACGAAATAATCGTCGACTATTACAAATATAAAGGTGCGTTGTTAAAATTAAAAAAATGCAGAGAGCAAATTCTTCTTGCAAACAAAAACTACTCTGACGCACTAGATAAAAACAATTCGCTTGATATAATAATAAATTCTGCACTTTGGGAAGAAGAACAAATCGAAGAATTTAAAATCAAACAAGAAGTAAAAAAATACCAATTAGCACTAATAAGGCTGGCCGGAAAAGAAACGGTACAAAACCTGAACGTTGCACAATTTGACTTAAATACACAAAACATCGACAAAAACGACTTAAATTACGAAAAAAGATACCTTAATGTCGAATACGCAGAAAACGGAGATAAAAAATGAAAAAAGGGTTTTTTATCTTGTTTCTATTGTTAAATTTTTATTCTAATGCAATAACTTTAGAAGACATAAAAGAACCCATGCCTATTATGGGTAGATTTTCAAATTCTGATAAAGTTGAAGCAACAAGCACAAAAAAAGAAACCATAGAACAAATAACAAAAAAAGAAATTGAAACACAAGAAAAAGAAACTGAAGAAAACGAAAATATTTTATCGACTTTTGCTGATTTAAGTTTGAAAAAAATCGCCCAAGATGCGATTTTGGAACTAAATATAGATGAAAACAAAATTAATTCTGATTTGAATGTTTTGTGGAATGCAACAACAGAACGCTCTGAAACCATGAAATACACAATATACAAGCTTTCTAACCCGGATGAAGACAAACCCACCGATTCAGCAATCAAAAAAATATTGCGTCCTATCGCAAACATATCTTCTGTTGCAGGAGCATCGGTAGCAGGTGACCCGTATATGGCGACAGGAGCATTGATTGGCGGGGGTTTACTGAATGCTTTTATGAAAGATGACAAAGAAATAAACTACAAATTTTCTAAAGTTTCAGATACCGATATGGTGCTTTTGATTAGAAAAATAGATGATTTACAGAAAAAATTGTTAGAATTGTATATAGATTACAAAACAAAAGAGCAGTTGTTTAAAATGTCAGAAGAAAATTTCAAAAAAAGAGAAGAAATATTTAACAACGCTCAAAATCTCTCCAAAGAAGAACTGACAATCGCTGATGTTTACTATAGAAACGCAAAAACTCAAACGCAAAAAGCCCAAGATGAGTTTTTAACAAGCAGAGCAATTTTAGAAAATTTAGTCGGCAAAGAAGCCTTATCAAAGATAGAAGAAGACTAGCCAAAAACGCACTTCATTATTTCATTTGCAATTTGTTTTAAAAATCCATAAACAAAATCGTATAGAATATTTTCGACGCTTTTATTGTTTGTTTCTGTTTGATAATTTTCAGATAGCATTTTCATATACCAAAGCTGAATATCGTATTTTTGAGCCAATTTTTTTGTACGTTTAAAATATTTAAAATCGGAATCTTTTTCCAAAATCAAAACAATAGCAGGTTTTTTATTTGTTTCTTGTGCATAATACAGACTCTGCCCAACGCTTTCTGCCCATTTTGGTGCAAAATCAAATTCGACAGCATAAGTTTTTGTAATGCAATCAACCCTTGTATCATCAGACAATCTGTATTCCATAACTCCATGCCAGCTATCACACCATTTCTTTTGATAGTAGCTTTCTTTGTATAAATGAGAAGCAAAGCTTTCTAAAATATTTAAAATAATAAAAGTTAGTATGATTTTTTTCATTTTTAAAATTCTATTAAAATTCAAACAAACAAAAGTATACAAAATATTTGTTTTTGGTTCAAGACACAACCAGATTGTTTTTTGAGTATTACAAGATAAGTACTCAGAGTTTTGAATTTTAGCGTTAGCGTAAAAATTCTAAACGACTGGCAAGATTTTAATCTTGTCGGGTATTGATGAAGTTACAAAACAAAATCGGGATGATGCTTAGATTGTTTGCGAAAAAACGAAGTTTTTGAGCATTACAAGATAAGTACTCAGAGTTTTGAATTTTAGCGTTAGCGTAAAAATTCTAAACGACTGGCAAGATTTTAATCT
>CAKURN010000160.1 GCA_934675695.1 uncultured Candidatus Melainabacteria bacterium
GAATAAGAGTAGATGGAAAAATTATTACAGGAGCAAGGGCTGATAGCTGGCTTGCTAAATCAATTCAAGGTGAATAAAATAACTTAAAAAACTTTTTTAAGTGTTGTATAATTTTTTTATGGAAATATTAAAAAAAATAAAAAATAATATCATTATCTCAATTCAAGCCATGCCTGATGAACCATTGTATAATGAAACATCAATGATGGCAATGATTGATAGCGTAATTGATTTAGGTGGAGCGAGCGTTGTTCGTTTAGCCGGTTATCGTGACATTAAAAACGTAAAAGAAAAATACCCAAACACCACAATAATAGGTATAACAAAACCCTCTGTGATTCCAAAAAACTACAAAGAACTGGTTTATATCACACCAACAATCAATGACTGCAAAATAGTAATTGATGCAGGAGCTGATATAGTTGCTTTTGACGGAACAAAAAGAAAACGCCCAAACAACGAAACAACAAAAGATTTGATTGATTATATTCATTCAAAAAATAAACTTGCAATGGCAGATATAGCAACATTTGAAGAAGCAAAAGATAATTCTTTATTGGGTGCAGATATAGTTTCTACAACATTAAGCGGCTACACTACAGAAACCCAAAGCAATCCCGATTGTCCCGATTTTGAGCTTGTTAAAAAAATAAAAGAAAATTTGAATATTTTTACAATTTTAGAAGGCAAAATTTGGGAAAAACAAGACGTAATCAAAGCCTTCAATTCCGGAGCAGACAGTGTCGTTATAGGTTCTGCTGTTACAAGACCTCAATTGATTACAAAAAGATTTATTAATACTTTAAAGGAAATAAAATGAAAGCACTAGGAATAGACATAGGCGGCACAAAGATTTCATATTGTTTAATTAACAAAGAAGGCGAAATTTTGAATGAAATTCAAAAAACTTCTACCCCAAAAACAAAAGATGAAATCGCTGATACTTTAAAAAACATCATTTCAAAATTTGAAAACGAAGTTGATTTTATTGCAATAGCAACAGCAGGTGCCGTAAACAACGAAAACACTAGACTCATCGGTGCTACTATAAATTTGCCTTCAGGCTACAAAGACATTGATTTTCAAAAATTGTCATCTAAAAAAGTATTTCTGGAAAATGATGCAAATTGTGCCGCTATCGCTGAATACAAGCTCGGTGCCGCAAAAGACACAAAATATTCTATAACACTAACCCTGGGCACAGGAGTCGGTAGTGGGATTATTATTGATGGAAAATTGTTAAAAGGAAAATCCGGTTCAGCAGGCGAAATGCATTTTGTTATGTCAAGAAACAAAGAAAGAAGCTGTACTTGCGGTTTTTATGATTGTTACGAATCTTATGCAAGCGGAAATGGGCTTCGCAAAACAGGAATAAAAATTTCAAAAAACCAAAACATAACAACATACGATATTATAGATGGAGTCAAAAAAAACGACAAAACTTCTAAAGAAATTTTAGACATTTGGCAAAACGATATTGCACTGGGTATGGTTGGTTTGGCAAATATTTTTGATCCGGAAGTTATTGTATTATCTGGTTCTATGGAAGAATTTGTTGATACGGAAAAAATTGAAAAATTCGTCAACGAAAACATAATAACCACCCCAACGAAAGTAAAACATGCACTTTTAAAAAATCACTGCGGCATGATAGGTGCGGTTTTGTTGGGTTTTGACAAATTAAACAAAATTTAATAAAACAAAGTTCAATTATTAATTTTTGTAAAAATATTTTTTTAAAACACGCAATTTATATATTTACCCAATTTGTTATAAATGTCAGTGGTTTTCGGGTGCAAAATGCATATAAATAAAGTACAACATCAAAATTTTCAAAGAGCTTTAACTTCAAAAGAACTATCAGATTATAAAAAAACGATACAAGATGCAAAAGACGAACTCAACATAAAAGACACAACTGCAATTGCATTTGATTTCAATTATCCATCTGAAAAAGGCAAAAACACAAGCATAGGTACAAGTTTTTCTGAATATGCTTATGGTTTTAATGATTTTTTAAAGACTATGATGGGAGTAAATTCTATCCAACTTCAACCACAAGGCAAAATCAGCAAAGGAAATGCTTCTCCTTATTCAGGTACAAATTTTGCACTAGGTGAACATATAATAGATTTGAATCTTTTAACGACAGACGAATACGGAAATTTGCTCGACAAAGATTATGTTGAAAAATTAGACACAGATTATCCAAAAAGCAAAAACGAAAGAGAATATCATACCAACTATGATTATGCATTAACTAATCAAGAAAAAGCTCTAAAAACTGCTTGGCAAAAGTTTGAACAAACAAACGAACTTAAAAAAGATTTTGAAAATTTTAAAAAAGAAAATGCAACTTGGCTTGAATATGAAGCTATGTTTGATGTTTTGTCAAAAAAATACAATACCACAAACTTCTCTGAATGGTCAGAAATAGATAAAAATTTGTATAACAAGGATTTTCCCTCTGATATTCGCCAAAGACGCATACAAAAACTAAAAAAAGACTTTAAAGAAGAAATAGAATACAACAATTTCGTTCAATTTCTTGCAGATAAACAACAAAAATCTTCAAAAGCCCTTAACAATCAAAACGACATCAAACTCTATGGCGATGATTTGATTGGTTTTTCGCAAAGCGAAGCTTGGGGAAATAAAGCTTGTTTTAAAGACAATGAATTTTATGGAGCAACAGAAAGCTCTTGGGGCGTTGGAGCACCGGATTATTCAAAAATTGGAAAATGCGACGGAAAAGATACATCTGAATTGGGCGAAACAGGAAAATTCTTGTATAACACGTTTTTGCAATTCTTCAAAAGATACGATGGCATTCGAGTAGACGCAGCTTGGCAGTTTGTTACTCCTATAATCTACAACCAATTTGGAGAAAAAATCCCATCACAAGGCGTTAAAGATACTATTTTTAATATTATTAATTTAGCTGCAAAAGAAGCTTATAAAGACAAATTTGATGAAAAAAATCCCGATAACATTATGGTTGAAATGATAGGTAGATCATCTGTTGAAGGAGCAAAAATCACAAAAAACATCTATCCTCAATTGTATACAACATTATTAGAATACACAGACAAAAACCCAAAATTTAGAGAAGATATTGAAGGGCTAAAATCCGGAAAATACTACATCGGAACATCTTGTCATGATAATGAAACTCTTGTGAACAATTCTAGAAACATACCCTTAAGAGAAGCACATTTTGACCAAATGAGAAACGATTACAATTTGAATGAAAATGATTTGGGCTATAGATGTGAAGAATACAAAAGCCAAAATGGAGAACAAAAACGACAAGAAGATTTTAAAACAGCAAAATTAGCAGAAGTCTTTACAACTTCAAAACAATTCTTCACACTTCCTGATGCTTTTGGTATGTCAGAAAGAGTTAATAAAGCAGGCGAAGTAAACAATACAAATTGGACTATAAGAATCCCTGTAGATTATGAAAGATTTTATTATTCTCAATTGTCAAACGGATATGGAATGAATCTTCCTAAAACCCTTGATACTGCGATGGAAATGAAAAATATAAAAAATCCTACTCTATCTAAAAAACTAAAAGATTTTTCTGAAATTCTCAGACAAAAAGGACCTATGACGACCGAAGAAGCAGACAAATTAGAAAAACAACACAAATTAAAAACATTTAATTGTGAAGTTTAAAAAAATTATATTGTTTTGCAAAATTGTTAGAGTTACAATTTTGTTGTAGTAATTTTATTATCAAGGTTTTTCAATGACAAACAGCAAAGAAAATCTTTTATATTTTTTAGACAATAAACCATATATAAACATGACAAACTCTTGCACAAATTCTTGTGTTTTTTGTTTAAGAGAACAAAAAGACGATGTCCAAGGTGCAAATATG
>CAKURN010000161.1 GCA_934675695.1 uncultured Candidatus Melainabacteria bacterium
GAAGAAAAACAATTAGAAGTCAAAAAAAATGCAGAAGAAAAAAAAGGGCAAATCGAAAGAAAAAATTCTGCAATTGCACAAGCTCAAAAAACCACTCTTGACAATTTAAAGCAAATTGAAGGATATAAAAACGGAATTCAGCTTGCTAATCAAAAAATCGCAGAAACAGAAAATTCAATAAAAGAAAAAAAAGAAGAACTAAAAGACTTTGAACTTCAATTAAATACCAAAAAAGAAGAACTTAATAAAATAAATTCTGAACTAACAGGACTAAACAAATCAGCTTCTGAACACATACAAAACAGAAGCAGATTAAGAAAAGAACTAGATGATTTAAAAGATATTGAAACACAAATTCTAAAAGAGCAGCTTCCTTTAGAATCAGAATTGAAAAACAATCAAGAAAAAATCAAAGACACAAAAGAACAAATAGAAAAACTTCTAAATTCTTCTAAAGTTTTTGAAGACGAAAAAGACAAACTAAATCTACAAATAGAACAGCTCTCAACAGAAGTTGAGGAGTGCAAAATTATTCAATCAAAAACATTTGAGCAATTGGATAATACAAGAAACCAAAAAGACAATTTATCTCACGAGTTGCAGGTTTTGCAAAGACAAATTGCAATATCTGAAGCAAACAAATCTGCATACAAAAATGTAGGAATGGGAGCAGGGATTGAAACAGTCTTGAATGCCCATATAAAAGGGGTTCATCAGCCATTAGCACAACTAGCTGAAGTAGAAGCTGATTATGTTGATGCAATCAACGTTGCAATGGGGGCAAGAGCCTATTCTATTGTTGTTGATTCGCAAGATACAGCCTACAAAGCAATCCAAGTTTTAAGAAGCCAAGGTAGAGATAGAGCCTCTTTCATTCCAATGGATATTATTAAAAAAACGCCTTCCAGATTGTCATTGCCAAAAGAAAAAGGTGTTATAGATTTTGCAATCAATTTAATTGACTTTGAAGACGAGTATTTAGACGCATTTTATTTTGCACTAGGGGAAACCGTTGTTGTAGAAGACGAATCTTGTGCCAAAAAATTAGCCGGAAAATATAGAGTAGTAACATTAGATGGCGACATTACAGAAAAATCAGGTCTTATCACAGGTGGTGCAAAAAAGAAAAACACGAGCCTTTTTGACAAATCAGAAGAAAAGAAACTCGAAAAACTCAAAAAAGCTTACAAAGACTATGAACAGCAATATAGAGATTCTATTCAAAAAGAAAAAGATTTGGATAGAAGATTGAACGACGTTCGCCAAAAATATTCAACAACATTGACTACTTTAAATTCAGCTAAACTTGAATTGAAAAATTTAATCACAAACAACGAATCATCTTCTTCTATCATAAAAAACGGTGAAAATTTGTTGAACGAATTAAAAACCAAAAATTCAAAACTCGAAAAACAACTGGATTTGATAGAAGAAAAACAAATAAAACTAAACGAACAACTAATCGAAAAACAAGAAGAATTAGAAGAAGTTGAAAAACTAATCGACGAATCAGAACTAAACAAACTAAAAGAAAAAACAAGCGGTGTCGAAGAACAAATAAAATCAATCGAAAAATTGATTATGCAAAAAGAAAACGAGATTGATAAAGACAAAAACCAAATCAACTTCCAACAAAACATCATTCAAACTCGTGAAACTGATATTGAAAAGTTATTAAACGACAATGAATTGTTGAAAAATGAAATCGAACAATTCAACTCTGACCTTGAAAATATCAAAAAAGAACTATCTGAATTGGAAGAAGAAATAAAAGAACTAGGCAAAAATTTAGTCGAGCTTCAAACAAAAAGAGATGAGGTTTCTGAGTTGTTGTTAAATTTGAAAAACGAAAAAAACAAACTGGAAAACGACTCTAATATCTTAAACGAGCAAGAAGAAAGCTTCAAAGCCAGAAGACGTGAATTGGAACCTATTTTAGAAAATATTTTAAAAGAATTTGAAGAAAACGGAATAAAAGTTTCAGAATTAACAAAAGATGAAATTTCGCTTGATGAAATAAATTCTAAAATTTCAAAACTTCAAAAGAAAATGGACGAACTAGGCGATGTAAATATGAGAGCATTGACTGAATACGACGAGGTTTTGGAAAGGCAAAATTCTTACAAAGAGAAAGTATTAACGCTCGAAAACGAAAAAAATGAAATAAAATCAAGAATGAACGGCTATCAAAGCCTCAAAAAAGAAACTTTTTTAGAAGCATATCATGCTATAAACAAAAACTTCAAAGAAGTCTTTGCCCAAATTTCAGAAGGCGAAGGGTCTTTACTTCTTGAAAATGAAAATGACCCTTTTGCAGGCGGTTTGACTTTTGTTGCAAACATTAGAGACAAGAAAAATCAAAAATTGGCATGTATGTCAGGTGGTGAAAAATCACTGACCGCTCTTGCTTTTGTATTTGCAATCCAAAAATACCTTCCTTCGCCATTTTATGCATTTGATGAGGTCGATATGCACCTTGATGGACCGAATGTTGAACGTCTTAGCAATATTATTACAAACCAAGCAAAAACAGCACAATTTATTGTTGTTTCTCTTAGAAAACCAATGCTAGACAATGCCGACAGAATGATAGGTGTAACACAAAGAGACAAAGGGATTACAAAGATTTCCGGCATTAAATTGAAAGATGAATAATTATGAACCAAGCCATCAATACTGATTTTTACAATACTAATAACGATTTGTACAATGAAATGAAAAACCTCGATGGGACAATAGATTTCATTGAAAATGGCGAATTTATTTCAAAATCAGGTATAAAAAAAGACGCTCAAATTGACGCTATAGAAATAATCTTAGACCTTGTTAAAATGGGAAAAGTAGACCCATGGAACATTGATATTGTTGATTTGTACGACAAATACATAAAAAGAATTTCAGAACTAAAGATGGAAAACCTTCGCTCTGTCGGAAAAGCTATTCTTTTTTCTTCGACTCTGTTAAAAATCAAATCAGATATCTTGCAAGGTATCAATATAAACGATTTTGAAACCGAACCGGAGGATTTTTTTGATGACGGTTTTATGGACGATGATGTTGAACAGCTTCATTTTTCAACTAACAATGTCGTTTCTTTTGACGAAGTTTTGCAAAGAAGAACTTCTGTCCGCTTAAACAGAAAAAGAACAGTAACATTAAAAGACTTGATTCGCCATATCCAGTTTTACGAAGATTTAGAAAAAAAATATGCAATAAAATCAGCACTAGACAGAAAAGAAAGACGTGTTAGGAATTATGCATCTTTAAAAGCTGCGGAAATAAAAGAGCTTGCACACGAAGAATACGTTGAACAAGTTGTTGAAAAAATGAAACAAAATCTTGCACAAATTTTGTCTAATGAAAAAATGATTGAATTAAGAGAATTGTGCTTGTTGGGTTTTGATAGAAGTTCAGCCTTTATCGCATTGTTGTTTTTAACCAGAGAAGAACAATACGACGTGTATCAAGAAGATTTTTATGGTAAATTATATGCTATAAAAGCAAAACCAAAGGAAGAAAACAATGGATAATATTCAAATAAAATCCGATATAGTTCCTGAAACTGACCTAAAATCAAAGGTTGAGGCGGTTTTGTTTATTACTTCTCGTGCTATGCAACCATTGGAAATAGCTCAGATTTTAGGTATAGACGAAATAGAAGGCACGGAAAAAGTAGAATCTGCACTTTTGGATTTGATGTTTGATTATTCATCCAGAAATGGTGCTTTAGAAATAGATGACGAAGACGGCTACATTATCCAAGTAAAAGCAGAACATATGGATATAGTTGAAAAATTGTGTCCGGTTGAACTAAAACC
>CAKURN010000162.1 GCA_934675695.1 uncultured Candidatus Melainabacteria bacterium
CAATGATGATGTTTACTTCTGCTACAAAAGCATTGACTGAAACAAGAAGACTAGACAGCAAAGAAGAAGCTCAACAGGCATACACAAATTTTGGTGACTGCATTAGTGCCATTTTATGCAATAAAGAAGCGGCTATGGAAGATGTGGATTCGTTTTTTGATATTATAGAAAAATACAAAATCAAAGACAGCAAGGCTTTTTTAGATTTTTACAAAAAATGTAATACTTATCCCGAAAATAAAAAATCAGCAAACAAGAAAAAACCAAACAACAATAAAACCAGACAAAACACCCTAATTTCACCTGAAAAAATGTTGGAATTTGTTCGATTGTTCAAATTTGATACTTCAGATGATTTGTTTAATGAAGCGAAAAAACAAAACATTCCTCCAATGCATCTATTGCAACAAGAAGAAGAACGATTTGAAGCAGTGAAAAAAGGGCTTGATGAACATATTCTAAAAGATGAAGATTGTATTTTTGCAGGCAGGCCCGCATTAGATATTTATTTTAAATATAGAAAAGAATTTATAAAAAATTCAAACAATATCGCACGTACAATTTCTGAAATTGCTAAAAAAGAAATATCTGAAACTTTTGAATATGAATTGCGTAAAAGAGAATTTAAGGGTTTTGATGAATATTTTGATTCAGATGAAGACAAAATCAAATTTATCGAAAATTCACAAATTGATTTAACTTCTAAAAAAGCTGCTTCTTACAAAGACGCTTGTAAAGATTTGTTGAAATCTGCAAAAGAACAATTACCTGAACAAGAATACAAAAAATTCTCAAGATATTTATCAAACAATGATTTTCTTGCAAAAACAAAATATGCACCAAAAAACATTCAACAATTGCTTTCTGTTTCTACAAAAGATACATTAAAAAGAATTTCTGAAGGCAAAATCTCATCAATTGAGCAATTCCTTTCTTTGCTAGATGAATACAAAGACGAAGATTCTAATACACAAAATATCGTTACTCATTTGAACAATGCTCTAAAATCAATGTCTTTTGAAGAATACAAAGACTTTTTGTCTGATGCTCAAGACAAATTAAAATCTTACGGAACTAATATCAAAATAAATAACAAAAATATTTCTTATTTGCCTTTAAATTTATTAGAAGAAGGAAATAGTAAAGAAACTCAAACTCTAGGGCTTTTGAAAAGATTATATAAATCATCAAACAATGATTCTGAACTAAACTTTATTTCATCACTTTCCAGTGCTTTTGTTAAAAAACACAAACCCGTTGCCGAGCTTCAAATTATACAAGAAATTATATCAAGAAGCGACTCTGCTGATTCTCAATATGTAAATCTAAATAGGGTTTTTGGCTTGCAAGATGATATTGATTATTATAGAGGTGATAAAAATGCAAAAGTGTATTTTAAAACTTCTCAAATTGTTCAAGGAAAAATCCCTCAAGAATTTTTTGATTTTGTAAATTCTAACGATTGGACAAGAATCACTGATAATGGAAAGTGTGTAAATTTAACTCCCCACGCCAGACTTCGACTAATCGAAAGATTCGCCCTAAATGATTATGATTCGATAGAAGATATTGATTATAAAGAAATGGCACAAAAATTAAACGCTGTATTAAAAGCCGTATATTCATCTAAAGAAACAAAAATCAAATTAAATCCCATTACTTCAAAACTCGAAGTAAGTTTTAAATTTGACAAAGACAACTCAGATGCGGTTGCGATTTTTGATAAAAGCGGAGTAATGGTTACAATTTATCCAAAAGACAAAAAACACTAAACAAATTTCTCTGTAAAAAAATATTAAAACAACTGTACAATATAATTTCTTTGACTATAATCATTATGTAATTAATTTTTTAAGGAAAATAAAGTGGGTTGTTTAAAAAGCATTATACATAAAATAATATTTATCGCTCTTGTTGTAGCGTTTTTCGCTCTTGGGGGTTGGGCTTTTGTACAAGGCTTAATTAATGATTACCAAAATCCATCTAGAGCCGAATTTATTGAAAAAGAAAAAAATTATGCAGACTTTTCTTCTGTTCCTGCAGATTATCAACTGTCAAGAAGTTTCAATCTTTTTGGATACAAAAAAATAAACGCAAAATATTTGCCAACAAAACAAAAAATCACAATTTATGATTTAAAAAATGAAGAAAAAATCTCTGTCTCTGATTTTAATTCAAAAGCAATTGACAAAAAAATAAGTGATATTTTGAACAATTTTAAAGACTCGTTTATTACTTTTGAAAATTTTGAAATCGTTGAAAGAGGCAGTTTTTATGCAAAAGGAAAAATTATTCCATACATAAAATTCACTGCAAAAGTAAAAAATGTACCATTTAAAAACGTATCAGGTGTAGTTGCAGCTTATTCAACAACAAATTTAAAAGCAAAAAAACCATCAACAAAACTGATTCTTACAATGGTTGACACAAAAGCGTACAATCCAACGATTTTGTCCGGTTTTGTAAAAGCATTAAAGTTCTAGAAAATTTTTAAAAATATTAATTCCACCTTGGGTCAATATTGCTTCAGGGTGGAATTGTACTCCAAAAATATTTTCACTTACCCTTAATGCCATAATAGTGCCATCGTCAAGCCAAGCTGTTTTTGTTATTTTTTCGTTTTCTTTTTCAACAATCAAAGAATGGTATCTTGTTGCTAAAAAACCTTGTTTAAAGCCTGAAAAAAGCCTTTCATCTTCTTTAAAAAATATTTTAGAAGTTTGCCCATGACAGGGTTCTTTTTTAATGATTTTTGAGCCAAAATATTGTGCAATTGCTTGATGTCCCAAACAAACACCTAAAATTTTTTTTGTATCTTTGAAACTATCAATAACATCAAGACTAATGCCTGCTTCTTTTGGAGAATTTGGCCCCGGAGAAATAACAATAGAATCGAAATTTTTCTTTTTTAATTTATTTATTGTGATTTTGTCGTTTTTGTAAACGATAGGTTCTTTTCCTAAAATTTTAAAATATTCAACAATATTGTATGTAAAAGAATCGTAGTTATCTATTATTATCATAATTTAACTTCCACTATTCCACGTATTGAATTTATTAAGTATATTTTTTGTGCTTTAAAAATATCATCATATTTTAATATTTTTTCTTTTATTTTGTTTTCGTTTAACAATTTCTGCCTAAAAACTCCATTCAACAAACCGCATTCAAGAGATGGCGTATACAAAATTCCATCAAATTCTAACAATATATTACTTCTTGAACCTTCGGTCAATTCGTCTTTTTCGTTTAAAAAAATTGTATCAAAAATTTCACCTTTTTTTATTTTTTCATAGCTTTCTAAATACCAAGGTTTGAAAGTCGTTTTGTGAAACAAAAATGAGTTTTTAGAAAATACTTTTGTCTTTGAAATTTCTATTTTGTTCGTTTTTATTAAATCAAAATTTCTGTATTGAATTTCGTATTCGCCTGAAGATTTTAAAACTATTCTTGCGATTTTGTCGTTTAAAAATTTTTCATTAAGTAAATTATTATTAAATTGAAATCCAAATGTCTGACAAGAACTTTTTAAACGTTTTAAATGTTCAAAATACAACTGCGGCTGATTGTTTTTTATCGGTATTGTTTCAACCAAATCAAAATCAACAGAATCGCCCAAAAATAATTTTTTTGTTTTGCATTCATGCCACTCATCTTTTGTGTCCGATTTTATTACAATTGCTCCACCTTGTGCAAAAGTGAAAAAATTTTCTTCTTTTTTTCTTTCTAATATTCTAATAGGAACTGAAAATTCACACTCGTTTTTATGCAAATAACCTATCATTCCACAATAGATGTTTCT
>CAKURN010000163.1 GCA_934675695.1 uncultured Candidatus Melainabacteria bacterium
AATACTACAAAATCAAATTTTTTACAAAAATATTAAAAAATACCCCTCGAATATCCGAGGGGCTTGAATTTTATACTTTATAAAATGTTAAAACGGTGTCATCCAAATTTATTTTTTTGTTTTCGTCAGCAATGTAAGAATTACCTTTTTTGCTTGCTGAATAGATTGTTCCGTTTTTCACTATGTATTTTTGTGCTATTGTGTCTGAATTTGAAATTGTTTCGTCGCTGAAGGCTTTTCCTTTTTTGTATACTTTTCTTTGCAAGATTGTACCATCTTCAAACGGACATTCTTTCATTTTGATTGGAGATATTTGTTTTGGTTTGTCGAGTTCAGCAGCAAGTGCAAGTTGTTTTTTGGGAACATTGTAATTTGTAATAAATTGAAGAACTTGCGAGCCTTTTTCGTCGTACGAATATACAGGAAGCATTTGCGTTAGTACTTTGTTGTTGTAATTGTACGCATCAATTGCTTTTTCTAATTCACCTGATTTACAATGTGCTACAAAATTGTTGTAGTCGTTTTCGCCATTCCAAATTCCGAAAATTTGTTGCATTTCGTCGTATGTAGCTTGTTCGTTGGGTTTATTTGCTTTTATAAAATCTTGTGCTTTTTTAAGCCCATCTTTTGTTGCTGCAATATGGCTTATGATGTAGTCATCGCTGCAATTTTTCGGTTTTTCTTTTGGCTTTTCACCATAAACAATGTCATAAGTAATTTTTGAACCGTTTCTTATTGCAGAAAGCCCTTTTAATTTGTACAAGCCTGAGATTGCTTGTGTTTTTTCGTAGTATGGTTTGTATCTGTCATCTGTTTTTAAATAGTGCAAGATTGGGTTTCTGTTTGCTTGGTAAACATTTTTGCTAGATGTTTCATATCCGCTTTGAGCAAATTCTGCACCATTAAACAATGTAGGTGTTGCAGGTAAAACGTTTATTGCTTCCCACAATGCTGTTTGTTGCTGCATTGCTTTTGACAACATTGAGCTATGGAAGTTTAGCACGTTTTCGTCTAAGTTTTCTGTAAGCCCTGCTTTTTTAAATAAATCTCTGATTGAAATTTCATAAGGTGTGACACCGAATTTTTCTGAGCGTTTGAAGTCTGCTTTTGAATTTTCGTCTTTTCTGCCGGAAGCAAGTTCTTTTAGGGCTTCTTTTAGAGCTTCTTTTTCTTTTCCTGTGTATGATTTTTCAATTTCATTGTTCATTATTTGAGCGACTGCAACAGCTTTTGGAGAAATTTGACTAAATTCTGTTGAGCCGGTTAATTCTTGTGCCAATTTTTCAAGTTCTTTGTCGCCTTGTATTTTCTTTGAATAAAATAATTCAAGGTTAAGAGGTAATGTATGCATAACACGAGGTTTGTCGTGGTTTTCGACAAAAGTGTGAGATAGATTTATGTTGTCCGGTTGATTTTTTTCAGAAAAATTATTAATACAGCTACGCAAACTTTCTAAATTCCCGGCTCTAGCAATAGGGTCGTTGCTTCCATCGGTGATGTTTTCCGGATTTGTACCAACAAAACAAGACAATTTATTGAAGTAATTAGAATAATTTGATGATGTTGTTGCACCGACTTTTGATAAAAATTCTGTTTCGATTAAATCCGGTTTAATTTCTTTTCCAAAAACGTCTTGGTGAGAATCTTTTGCGATTCTTGAATCAAAACCGCTATTATTGCCATTGTAAAAACTCCACAAATCAGTAACTTCACAAACAATGTATGAAGCAGGATTGTACTGTCTGATGTTGCCGATAAAATCTGACCAGAAATCTTCTACTTCAGGCCATACGTCTTTAAAATGTTTTTCGCCTGCACGAACAGCATCTAAATCGCCTATATCTTTTGCAGCATCAAAACGCCAGTTTAGACCGCCTTTTCCTTGGAGTGTTATTGCTTCTGCAAGTTTGAAATCATCTAGAGAAATTTTTTCTAAGTCTTTTTTGATTTGTTCTCCGACGGGAGCAATTGCGTTTGGTTTGAAGCCGTTTTGTATTTTTGAAATTACTTGGTTTGCTTCGTCTTCAGGAGTGGAAGGTTCGTATTTTTCTATTGATTTAAGAGTGACTTTGCCTAGTCTGGTGTAGTCTGTAGTTCCGTCACTAAGTATTGTTTTTTCGTCTAAGGCAGTTTCTAAAAGTGCTTTTATAACGTCGTTTGCATAAGTTTTTACAACGTATTGTTTGTATTCAGGGTCGTTTTTGTATTCATTGGGAATTGCTGCGTTGATTGTGTCGTTTACCGTTTTTTCTAATCTTGATGCAAAGTCTTTTGTTGAAAGCAATTTGTCGTTAAAATCAGGTTGAGCAAAAACAGCACTCATTTCGGGGCTTGTTTCTATAGACTGAAGTGGAAATTCTTCTATATAGTTTCCGATTGTTTTTGCTTGTTTTAAAACAGGGAAGTTTGCTTTATCTAAACTTTCTTGTAATTGTTTTAGATTTTCTATGCCGTTATTTTTTGCTATTTTTGCTTTTTCATTTGGTGTTGCTTTTGCAGTTCTTAATATTAAATCTGATTGAATTTTTTCTGTCCAGAATGTTGCAGCACCATAGATGTAGTTTCTTGCTTCTTGCATAGATTTTTTGTCTTTTGAGTTTGACAAATTCATTTTTATTATATCTCTGTTGCCGTCCCAAAAAGTCGCATTAGAGGCACTGTGACGTTGAGTGATTTTAAAGTTTTCAAAAGTCAAAAAGTCATCGAGATTTTTTATGTCTTTTAGCATAACGTTATTTGAATCTGCTTTTTTAAATACAGACAAGTGTCTTGTATCAGAAGGCGAAACTTCAAACGAAAACATATACGCAGAGTCATCATTAGATGTGATATCATAGTTGTCTTTTGGGGATTTGTCTGTTTGTTTGATTAATTCATCAGAGGTTTTTGCTTCATTAGAAACCAATCTGTCATCAAAAAACTGAATATAGGTTGGTTCGTCTTTTCTGTAGTGATTTTTGTTATTTGGGTTATTGATGATTTTTACGCCAATGTTTTTCATGGCTTTTTCATCATCAGGCAAAATCCCCGGGTTTATGTTTTCTTCGATTTTTAACATATTATACCAAGGAGAAGCCTCTCCCCATTTGTACACATGTTGAACAAGAGGCGATTGCAAGCTTTGTGAAGTGAAAGCACCATCTGCAACGTAGCCTTTTCCTTTTTCAAACAAATGGAAATTTAAGTCTTTGAATGCTTGTTCGTTTGCACATTGATAAAGGTTGTTTGGCCAATATTTGTGAGAAGAAGTAGGGTCTATACCAATATCAGGTGTAGAAATTATGTATCTGTAAGGGTCTAATTCGTCTGTTTTTGTCAACAAATAGTCTATACCTTGGATACTTCCGCCTAATTTGTTAAAGTGATTGTGAACAAAATCAAGGTCTGTTTGGGGTGCTTCTACATTTGCGGGGTTTTTTGTTGTTGCTTTTAATATATCGAGGTATTTTGGTGAAACATCAGCATCAACAAAACTATGACGCATAGAGCCGGTTTTTGGGGTTATGCCTTGGTTTTTGCTTGTTCTTAAAATATTAAATACTTCGTCCCCTATTTTTACAGATTCGCTTTTGTCAGTTATGGCTTTATCTCCGACTTTGTATCTATAAAAAATACCGTCGCTATGGTTTACAATGTAGTTTGTTGTTTTTTCGTCTAATTCCAGCACATTGTTGTCTTTTGGAAAGGGAACAGAAATAATATCTTTAATGTTTGGTTTTATGTTTTTTGCAAAACGAATAATTTCAAGAGCAACTTTTTCGTTGTCTTTGTTGGGAGGTGCTACAA
>CAKURN010000164.1 GCA_934675695.1 uncultured Candidatus Melainabacteria bacterium
GCTGTTGATGCTGTCGAGAACATCGCTGTCGATAGGTGTCTCAGGCTTAGATGGAGTCTCGGTAGGCGCTTCTGTCTCGGTCTCACTTGGATTCTCAGACGGCGTCTCTGTATCAGGCTCTGTTGGCTCTGTTGGCTCCTCATATACGCCGAGCGAATTAAATTTTATATTGTTTTCGTTTTTGTTTAGTCCGACAATATATCCATCACTATGCAAATGCGATACATCAAGGTCTTCTATAGAAATTTTTCCTTGTGATTTTATATTGAATTTTGTTGAAAATTTTAGATTGTTTATTTGAGATAACAGTTCTTTTTTTGTTTTTGATAACAAGTTTGAATTGATTATTGTTTGCAATAAATCTTGTGAATTAAGTTCATTAGAAGAAACTTCACATTTTATATCCAGTGGTTCTTTTTTAGAAATTTTATCCAGTTTTGTATTGCTTGTGAGTTTTAGGTTGATTTTTGATTTACCCATAACAAAATTTGAAACAATGTTTTGATTTTCGCCAAAATCTAATTTTGTGTTAACATTTTGGATTTTTAGTTTGTTTGTTAGTATGATTTTGTTATTTTTTAATTCAACAAACCCATTTAGTGCTAAATCATTCAATAGATACTGAGTTTCATAGTCTTTGATTATACCTTTTAGATTGATTTTTGCATTGGCTTTTCCGGATGTTGCCGCTATTTTTTTAGTTAAATAACTATATTTACCAGATACTGTACTGTTATTAAAAATATCTAACAATTTTGATGTTGCGATATTTTTAATTGTTGCAGTCAAATCCACTTCGCCTTTTGTGTTTCCTATCCCTGTTAAAAGAAAATCTGACCCGTCTAGTTTTCCTCTTATTTCTTTAAAAATTAAATTTCTATTGTCAAATACGAGCTTACAATCACCATTGGTTAAGTTTGCTTTTAAGCCTTCTATTTTTGCAGAAGCATTTTGAGCATTGAATGTACCGAAAATCTGTGCATCAAATATTGTTCCGCTTGTTTTTATGTTTATGTTTCCTGTGCCTTTAATATCCATAATTGGCACCGGACCTATATTAAAACCGATTATCTGCTGAACAGGCACAAGATACATTTTTGCAAACGACAAATCAATTTTTGATGTTGATTTTACGTTGTATTTTCCGAATAAAGAATTATCAAGATTTGAAATTCCATCTATTGCCACATATTCGTCTTGAGGGGTATAAATCCTAGCGTAAATACGCATTTTATCTTTCATAAAAAATGCACTTACGTCATTTTTTCTGCTTGGTTTTGGAAAATTAGGGATATGTATATCAGATGCTTTTAGAGTACCTGTAATATCTAATGGAAATAGTTTTAGTTTTATATTTCCATCTAAAGTTGCAAAGAAATTGCTGTGCTTTAATGTTGGAATGCCTTGCGGGCGATAAGGTATCAAGTTGTCCGGAATAAGATATGTAAAATTGTTCAATTGAGTGTTAGAGATTTTAGTTTCTATGTTTGTTTGTGGATTTTTGGAGAATAATTTTGTTATTTCGCCATTTAAACAAATATCTAACTCATTTGAAACAAGTTTTAAATCATTAATCTTTAATGTATCTTTGTTTATATTGAATAGTGTTTCTAGTTGAATTTTTTTGTATGGTGCAATTGTCTTTTTATTTACCAAAAGCATTTTTGGTTCATTTATTGTAAGTGAAAGCTTCTGACTATCTGTAGTTGTTGCTTTTTCTACAGTTAAATTCGCAATTCCGGATAAACCTTCTATTTCTTTTGAGATGTATTTTTTTGCTATATCGCTCAAAAGCTCTAAATTCATATTATTTATTTGTATTTCAAATTTTGAAGAATCATCATTTTTGCTTTCTATAGGTAGTTTAGTATCTATATTTACAAAAATATCAGAAGAACTTTTCGTATTTGAAATAAGAGTGTCTATTTTTCCTGTTTGTTTAAGAAGGAGTTTTTTATTTCTTTTTGAATAAAAAATTTCTGAATTTTTAAGATTTATTTTTGTTATATCGTGCGTTTTGTTTTCATTTGTAAAAAGCACGTCTATGTTATCAATTTTAGAATTTAAACGTGTTAGAGTGTAATTTTTGAAGTTTAATTTTTTAATATTTTCAATATTAAGTGAATTTAAAATATCGAATTCGCCTTTTGCGTTTTTTGTAACATAAAGCTCTATATTATCTGCTTTTAGGTTTTTTATGTTTGCTTTTTTAAAAATCAATGTCGGTGTTTTTATTTCAAAATTCAGATTTTTTATAGAAGCAAATTCCTTGGTCTTTGTTTTGTCGTATATATTTAATGATTCAACCTTGGTTTTTAAATCTAATCTGTGGTTTAGTGTAGTTTTTGGATTAATTAATTCAATTTTCACTCCCAAAAAATCACTCAGATTATTCTCAACAAGAGAGTAAGACATTTTTTTAACAATTAAAAAAACGGTAAAAATAATCAAAAAAACGGCAGGAATAGCAACAAAAGCCATTTTTTTAAGTTTTTTCGTATTTATTTTTTGCAAAAATTGTTGTAGTTTTGTCAGCATATTTCATATTATAAATTTTTTTCAAATAAAAGGCTAAAACTTCATATAAAAAATTGTTGAAATCTTTAAAAAAACAATTAATATTGAGTTATGGTAAAAAAAATATTATTAATAATTTTAACATTTATTATAAATTTCCACTTTGCTTTTGCAAATTCTCCATATTTACAAAAAGGTACTCTAATAAAAGTTGTTGCAAAAGAACCAATTACAACACAAAACCTAGAAGAAGGTTCTATAGTGTATTTTATTGCACCTAGTGATGTTTGGGTTTTAGAAAAAAAAGCGATTAGAAAAGGCGATATTTTTAGAGGATATGTAAACATGCTAAAAATGCCTGTTATGGGCGTTAATGCTGCATTAAGCATAAAAATCGACGGAATATTTAAAACAACCGGTGAAAAAGAAGTTATAGACGGACGAATAATTTTTTCAAGTTCGGATGTTTTAGGGGGAAACTTAACAAATCCTGCTTCTTATAACAAATCTTTTTTCCCAAAAAAAGTTTACGGAAATATTTGGGGCGGAACATACCGCTATGTCCCAAGCGGAGAATGGGAATACGGACAGCATGTGAGAGTCAATTCTTTTGATAGCATTTTTGTTCAACTCGATGAAGATTATTATTTTTAAATTAAAAAATATGAAGTTGTTGTGCTATAAAATTTTCTTGTGTTAAAATGTCTTTAGATTTTTATGGGGGATAAGGCTTATGAAAAAAATATTTTCTATATTATTTATTCTAAGTATTTTTTCTACAATGTCTTTTGCTGCAGGAAATTTTGACTACACTAATTATCAACCCAGTTATGGTTATGATATTAATTATGGTTATCAAAATTCAAATTTGCAAGGGCATGCCGTTTATGTTCCTGCAGGTGTAACTTGTCAGGGTGTTCTTTCTCAACAGATTTCTTCTGAAAGTGCTGTTGTTGGACAAAGTGTCAGTGTTATATTGAAAAATGATTTTGTATACAACAATCAAACAATTGCTCCTGTCGGAAGCACTATATACGGTAGTATCGTAAGCAACCAAAAAGCAGGTTTAGGTAATAGAAATGCTAAAACCTTGGTTAGATTCACGACGATTTCTACACCTTATGGAAATACAATCCCAATAAATGCTATTATTGCAACGACTGACTTAACCGGCATGTTAAAAGGCGGTACTACAATGGATTCTGCAAATGAATACACAAAAGACACAGTTGTCGGAGCCGGTGCAGGTGCGGTATTAGGTACGGCA
>CAKURN010000165.1 GCA_934675695.1 uncultured Candidatus Melainabacteria bacterium
TAAAGTCTGTATCCTGTAGCGGCACAAAAATAATGTCTTTTTTTTCAGGATATTTGTTTTTGTAGTATCTTTCCCTTTTTTTGTTAGTATAACAAGCTAAATAAACATCTGCATCTTTTGAAAGTGAATAAGAAGAAAACATTGTATTTGCACAAGGAAAAAATATTTTCTTTAAATCAGGAAATTTATCTAGCAATAATTGTGTAGCTTGTGAATAAAATACACCTTTCAATACTTTTCCATTATATTTTAGTGGAGGAAGCGGAATAACAAAATCTATGTCTTTGTGTTTTTCTTCTTTTTCAAACATTTCTTCAAAAGAGTAAGCATCTATATCATCCCAAATTTGTTCAATTGGTTCGGTTGGGTTTGGATTTTGAAAGTATTTAGTAGGCCAGACACCCATTATATAAATCTCCTTTTTAGCCTATAATACCTACAATAAACGGTTTGTAAATCATATAATTGATTTATATTAGAATTTGGATATTAAACATCAGTCCCTAACTGATTACTATTATGATTGGTTTAGCTTTTCTTGTGCTAATTTTTCAAGTTTGTTTGCATCATAATCATCAGGTTTAGAAGCAATTTGTTTAAAACTAAAACCATATTGAAATACAGATGGAACTTGGACAACAATATGTTCATAAGGTCCTTTGACACTATTTACACAATGCATTACCCCCGGGCTAATTACGGCAAGTTCTCCTTCTTTTATGAGTTGAACGTCAGTTTTTCCATCTTTTACCACATTCAGTGCGGCAGTACCCGTTGTTACAAGATAGACTTCTGTTTGTCTTTTTTCTTTTCGATTTGGGTGTGAATGTAATTCTTCACCTTTTCTTAATTTAGACATAGGAATAGCACCACTTGAATTTGTTTGTACTATTGATACGCCGGTATAAGGTGCAATACCGTTTTTTGACATCATTGCTGTTGAATTTGTAAGCCAGTTTGTTTCTTCTAATGTCCAATTATTTAATTTGTCTTTAAAACTATATATCGTGCTATCGTTGTCGATAAAATTCAAACCGGTAATATCATAACCTGACATATTTGCTTTATGCCAAAAATCTACAATTTTATCTTGTTCTTCAATTGTGAAATTCTGATTTTTTAGTGCATTTCTTAAAAGAGTTTCGCTTCCATAACTTTTTTTCCAATAGAGAGTATCGGTGTTTTTTCTATTGTTGTGGAGTATTCCGGAGTTTTTTAATTTTGAAACAATTTCATCAGACAAATCGCCTTTTTTTATTTCTCTGATTAAATGAGCACCAATATGGGAATTTCTGAGTTTTTTATATATTGGCATAAGAAGTTCAATTTCATTATTTGAAAATCCTTCTTTTTTTAATAATTCACTAAAATATCTTGTATTATACAAATGAGGAAAGCTGATATAGGCGTTATCGTTTTCTTGTCTTGTAATAATTCCTTTTTCTTCTAATTTATTTAAAAAATTCAAAATAAAATTCAATTGTTCTTTTTTGTCTTGGGGTAATTTGTCAATATTTCTTTCTAAATCATACAATAAGAAATTTCCTGAACCTTGTTTATTGATTCCTATTGAATTTAAAAAATTTTCGTCTTGTAAATCTTTATTTAAAAAATACGTAGGTGTCACATCTGCATTATATAAATGAGAGTTGTAGTACATTAATTCAAGGTATTTGTTTCTGATATTTGAATCAGGAGAATTTTTTGAATATCTATCGTACCAGTCATTGTCTTTTTTTGAAATCAAAACAAGAGGGTAGCCTTTTGAAATTGAAATTTTGGCTTTTGAATCTGCATTCAACATAATAGCTGTATCTTCAGACAATTCTACTTCTTTTCCATCTTTTTTAAATACACCAAAAGCTCCTTTGGGTAAAATCACTTGAGTATCAAATTCAAAATGAGTTGTTGAATTTAGATAATCGATTGCATGTTTTCCATAAATCATTTCAGTTTGAGAATCAAATTCGACAACGTAAGAATTTCTTTCTTTTGAAGTCAAAAGTTTTAAATCAGAACCGGTATTTTCAATAATGTAGGCTGATTTTATTTGAGGGGCTGTGCCTTTAAAACTTAAATTATTTTTTGAAGATTTTTCAAAAGAATCAAAATTCGATTTTTGATTTAATTTTTTATTTCGATTTTGTGATGGCAAATTTTTAAATGGTCTGTTTAAAACCATTACTGAGTTATTTATTTTCATTCAAACACCTAACAATTATGCTTGTAAATATAAAAAACCAAAACAAAAAGAAATTTGTTATTTTCTTATAAAGAAATATTTCAAAATTACTTAAAAGCGTTGATTTAGAATTTTACTTCAGATAAAATTAAAAAGTTCGCATAAACTATTGTTGATTGGATAAAAAAATGATTGTTTCTAGTGAAAACGAGTTGTATAAAAAATTTTTACAACAAAATAAACAAGCTCCAAAAAAACCGAAAAAAAATGACATATTGTCAAAATACCCACTAAGGCTTCTTGCTTATTCAAATGAAGTTGGTGCAGCAATTAGCCCTATAAATAATACTTTAGGTACGGTTTTGTGGGCACCTGCTTTATTGTATTTGGGTGCAGATATTTATGACAAATACAAAAACGAAGAAAACACTTATAATCCAAGTACCGAAAGAAGCGTAAGACAAGCGATATTTCAGGGTTTAGCCAGCGTAATTTTACCTACCGGAGCAATCAAACTAGGGCAAACAATAGGAGTTAAATTTACAAAAGACGAATCAGCACTTTCAGCTCTAGAAAAGAAAGAAATAGTTGAATTTACGAGAAATTATCTGGATAATAGCGAATACCCAAAAGCAGACAATCTTTCTTTTACCGATGGTTTACTTGCTTCTTTTAAAGAATCTGCGCTAAGAAAAAAAGTTCAAATTGAAAACAAAACCGTCGTTTCAAAGGCATTTTCGCTTTTTAAAGAAGGAAATGAACAAGAAGTTGTATTTGAAAAATATCTAAAAGACCCCAATAAAGACAATCCTGTTTTGAAATATTTAACAAAACAAGGCGAATTATGTAGCAGTATATTGTCTGGTGAACCTTTCCAAAATAGGAAATATTCAAAATTCTTTGCAAAATCTACAAAAAAATTCAACAATCAAGGGATAGCAAGAAAAGAAACCCTTTTAAAATTATTAAAAGATAAAAACATAGACAAGAGCATTGTTGCTACGATTTCAGGTTTTATAGCATTAATTCTTTTAGCAAAACCTATAGATTATTTTGTTGAAAATGTACTTATGCACAAAATAGTAAATCCTTTATTGGATGGGTTTTTCACTCACAAAAACGAAATTAAACAAGAACATTTAAACAAAAAAGCTTAAAAAACAAAATGATTTTGGTTGTTAATGTTCCAATCCAAAGTTTCAATCAATTTTTCATCAAAATTTGTATCAAAAGTCCACCCTAGAGATTTGATTTTTTCATTCGATATTCCATATCTTTCATCATGTAAAGGTCTATCAGAAACAAAATCAATCATAGTTTCATCTTTGTTTAAATGTTTCAATATTAGTTTTGTAATTTCTAGGTTTGTTTTTTCAATATGAGAAGAAATGTTGTATATTTCTCCATTATTTCCTTTATGCAAAACCAAATCTATCGCACGACAATTGTCTAAAACAAAAAGCCAGTCTCGTTTTTGGAGTCCTGAACCGTATAGAGGAACTTTTTCGTTTTTTAATAATCTTGAAACAAAAAGAGGGATTAATTTTTCAGGGTATTGGTATTTCCCAAAATT
>CAKURN010000166.1 GCA_934675695.1 uncultured Candidatus Melainabacteria bacterium
GCTCTGTGAGGTGCATGTTCAATGCCTTTTTTCAAAATGTCACTTCTCATAATTTATCCTTTTTGTTATATATAAAATAATTAAAACATTTTTTTAACCCACATGCAATAAAAAAATGAGCGATGATTCGCTCGAAACATATTTTGGTTTATTAATATATAACAAAATAATTGTCAAGAAATGTATAAATTATATTGTTATAATATTATACTAATGTTTTTGCAATGTCAATTTGTTTAGAATTTATAAAAATATACAAAACTATACATAAAATTTGAAAAATAGAACCTAGTCATGATACAATCAGTAAAAACTAAGGATGTATTGCTGATATGTACGAAATCGCTGTATTAGAAGAAAAATATTTCAGGGTGTTTCAAGGGGCATACAATGATTTTCGCCTCAAAGCCAGAATAGACTACAAATTTGAAATTGACCCTTTGACTTATGAAGATTTCATTGCTTCATTTAATAACAAATTAATCAACTGCATAATATTACTGGAAGACTCTATTCCGACAGGCTTTTTAGCTTATACTACAGTTCCAAACGAAGTCATCGAATTGTTCGTTATTCATTGTTTGGGTTCTGAAGATATTGAAGAAAAAAGAAAACAACTTTTTGAAAAATTCTTAGAAGAAACAAAAGAACAAAGAAGATACTCGACTGTTAGTTATGCAATGCTTGGGGTGCAAGAAAATTTCAAAAAAGTAATCGCAAATTACGGTTTCCAATTTATTGATACAGGTGTTGTTGTGTTTGATATTAAAAACAAACAACTGATAAAAAACGTTTCACAGTATAATTTCTTGGATTTACCTATAGGATACAAAATCACACCTTATAGAGATATTTATTTTGAAGAACTTGCCGTTGCAATATACAACGCATTCAAAGGCTCATCAGATGTGAATTTTGACCTTAGATTTGCATCGGTTGACGGTTGTCGAGATATTACGCACAAAATCACGACTTCGATTTACGGAAGATTTCTTCCACAAGCTAGCAAAATTCTTCTTTACGAAAACAAACTCGTTGGTTTTTGTTTAGCTAACGTAACAGGAGATGGCATTGCGAATTTGCCTTTAATCGGCATTGTAGAACAACACAGAAAACAAAAACTCTCTATACCTTTAGTTAAAGCTTCTATTTTAGATATTGTTAAATTAAACCAAAGCGGTATAATTGTATTAAACGAACTTAATGCAAGTTTGGATTTAAACTTGAAAAGTGCAGTGAGAATGTATGAAGAAGTCGGCTTTACGCAGTCTTATAAATACTCACAAGCATATTTACCAAAAGGATAACAAAGAGGAGCAAAAATGGCAAAAGTTTTAATAACAGACAAAATCAACGATTTGGCTGCTAATATTGTGGCACGTGTTGCAGATGTAGACAATCTTCCAACTATGGAAGAAGACAAATTGTGCGAAATAATAGACCAGTATGATGCGATTCTTATTCGTTCGCAAACAAAAATCACATCAAAAATAATAGAAAAAGCAACTAACCTAAAAGTAATTGCAAGAGCAGGTGTAGGAGTCGACAATATCGACATCAACGCAGCAACCCAAAAAGGTATTATTGTTGTAAATTCTCCTGATGGAAATACTCACGCTGCAGCAGAACACACAATCGCAATGATGATGGCAATGAGCAGAAACATTCCGATTGCAGATGCTTCTGTTAAAAAAGGTTTGTGGGAAAGGTCAAAATTTACAGGTGTTGAAGTCTTCAACAAAACTCTAGGTATAATCGGACTGGGCAAAATCGGCATGCACGTTGCAAATGTTGCAATAGCATTAGGTATGAAAGTCGTTGTTTTTGACCCTTATGCTTCAAAAGAAATCGTTGAAAAAATCGGTGCGAAACAAATTGAACATTTAGACGATTTTTGGGGACTTTGCGATTATATAACAATTCACACCCCAAAAACGAAAGAAACAGCAGGTTTAATCAACACAAACACAATCAACAGAATGAAAAAAGGTGTTAGAATAATCAACTGTGCAAGAGGAGGCATAATAGACGAAAACGCTCTTGCAAAAGCAATAGAAGAAGGACAAGTAGCTCAATGTGCGATTGATGTTTTTGAAGACGAAAAAAATATCGCTTCTTCTCCATTGTTAAAATTTGAAAAACAAGCAATTTTAACTCCTCACTTGGGTGCTAGTACAAACGAAGCCCAAATAAATGTTGCACTCGATGTAGCATCTCAAGTTGCTGATGTTTTATCAGGCAAAAACGCAACCAGTGCGATTAATATTCCTGCTCTAAAACCTCAAAAAATAGAAGCAGTAAAAAACTACATGCCACTCGCTGAAAATGTAGCTTCTATCGCTTCTCAAATTTCTAAAGGTGCAATAAAAGAAATAAACATCGCAACATCAGGCGAATTGAACGAAAAAGATTCTTCTCCTTTAGAAATAGCTATTCTAAAAGGCGTTATGCAAACAAATATGGTAGGCATAAATTACGTCAACGCTCCAATTGTTGCAAAACAAAGAGGAATAGAAGTTAAAACCTCAAAATCAAATACAAACGAAAATGCTATTAGCGTGAAATTGTTAACAAATGAAGGAGAAACAACAATAAAAGGTTCATTGATTGCAAAAGATATCAAAAGAATCACAAAAATAAACGACTACACTACATCAATCGAACCGAATGAATTTATGCTTCTTGTTCCACATATAAACAAACCCAACATGGTAGCACAAGTAGCAAGCGTTCTAGGTAGCGACAACATTAATATTTCTTCTATGCAAGTAAACCAAAATACATCAAAAACCGAAAAATCAATAATGATTATAGGTATAGATACAAAAGCACAACAAACAACCTTAGATAAAATTTCGCAGATTGTTGGTGTTGATGAAGCTATATGTATCAGTTTATAAAAAACTAATACATATCATTAAAAAGACCTTAAAAATATTTTAAGGTCTTTTTTTATTTCCTTTCAAAAGCTACAGTGTAAATCAAGCTACTTCTGAAGTGACATCTTTCACACCTCTACCTAAGATTTTTCTAAGCGAACTTGTTGTAGAATCTTGGATTATGGTTTCGTTTACTGTTTTTTGAACTGTTTTTCCGATTAAATCGTTTGAAGCTGCATTTTGATACATTCCACCACCTACTGCAGCCCCTACTGTTCCTGAAACAAGAGCAGAAGATACGGTTGATTTTGTTAAATCACCAAAATTGAATTGTTTATCTTCATCTAAAATTGCATCAGTTACATAAGAAGTAGAACCGGAAATTGCTCCACATGTCAAACCGCATTTTGCACCATTTACGATAGAAGTTTTAACTTCGCCATCAACGATACCTTTTCCGACACCCGATGAAACTGCACTCGTCATGCCTGTAATAGCACCTGAGATTGTATCTTTTGCAACATTTTTTATATCCAATGCATCATCTTCAACATCATTTGTCGCTCTATCTAATACACCCAGTGTAGTTTTTATCGCTGCACCGATTGGTGCTCCTGCTTTTGCTGCTGCAAGAAAACCAAGCCCTGTTCCTGCTGTTGTTGTTGCAACTGCAATTGCACCTACACCTGTTAAAATATTTTTTGCCAATTCTGTTGTATTGTCTTGTTTGGATTCAAATTTGTTTATGTATTCCATTGCTTCTTCAAAAGATGTTTCGCCATTTTTGTATTTGTCTAGCATATCTTCACATTTTTTTTCAGAAGTACCCAAACCTGTTGCTTCTTTTACGCCATTCCATAC
>CAKURN010000167.1 GCA_934675695.1 uncultured Candidatus Melainabacteria bacterium
AGCTCCATCAGCTGTTTTCTCTTACGATACATATGTTCCCCTTATATTTGTGTTCTTATTTTCTTTTTTACATAATTATTTAACATTATACCACAAAATAAAGGGAGTGCAACTAAAGATTCTCTTAGCTGCACTCCTTTAGGCTGACCCTCACTCGCAAAGTTAAATTCCACCCCTCGGTAGAATTTAATCTTGCAAAAAAGCTGAAAGTTTCAAATTATTTTTATATTTTAGTTCCGGTTGTTTAGAAAATTATTTTATGATATTATATTTATATTGCCTAAAGATTGGAGTTCAGAATAAATGGAGTTTTGCCGTATTCAGACAATGGAAGAAGCCTTAACAACGCAGAAAACAAATAAGATAGACGATAAAATTTTTTTACAGGCGCAAAACGCATATCATCTCTGTATGAAATTACTTTGGATAGAAGAGAAATTCAATATAGTAAGTGATAATTTCTATGAATGGGAACAGGAAATCCAAAAAAGCTATGACTTTCTAATTGCGAATCAAAATGAACATTCAAATTACGACATGATTATTCAAGCACATGGCTCAAAAGAAATAATAATATTAAATAGACGCTTATTTAATGTTCTAAGTAGTATAAGAATGTATCGTGATCAAGTCTTACATGATTTGGCAAATTTGGACAATCAATTGAAACGCGAGTTTGAGGCAGAAACTAACCGTCAATACGACAAAACTTTTTCTTATCAAATAATGGAATTTCTTCGTAATTTCATCCAACATCAAGGACTAATAATTGAACGTATAACTGCAACCATTCCTTTGAGCAAAAAAATTAGTAATGAACTTTTGTATTATGTAGAGGCGAGCTACCCTGCAATTGAAAAAATTGAAAAATATAAGAATAAGATAAAAAATCCTCCTGCGGATAAAATTCAATGGCTCAATTTAATTGTTGTAATGCGGGAATACTATAACCAAATTGTTGAATTGCATAATCACTTTAGACATATTACAGAAAAACTGTATAATACAGCAATTCAATATTTAACAGAAACTATTACAAATGTGTATGTAGATTCACCGGTAAAAATTGTTGCATTTTTTGGAAAAAAAAGCCAGGATAATTTTCAAGACTTTCTGTTAGAGATGAATTATCTTGAACGATTAAAAGAATATAGAAATAAAAATGTCATAATAGATAAAACACAATTTTATATATCTAAAAAAACTTATTTAGAATCTAATAAGATTACCGTCCCTTTTTCGGTTACTTATCATTTTAGATATAATAAATAATAGATTTATAATATATCAAAACCATATTGGAACAAATAATCAAATTTATATAGAAATATTTTATATAAGTTTTAATATATCTATAGTACTTGGATATGTAAAATAAAAGGAGAGAGAGAATTAAATGGCAAATTATTTATTAAAACCTGTGTTTAAAAGTATTTTTGGAGAAGAATTCCAGCCTAATGAATTTGAAAGCAGATTGGAAATGCAAAAAGCTGTTTATTTATTACAAAATATGGGAATTTCTGTTGGGGATTATAAGTTTATATGGTATAAACATGGACCATATTCTCAAACTTTACAAAATGATATTTTAAGTTTGCAAGGTGAAAAAAATATCAATGTAGAATTTTCATCGGATGCACAAAGAGAAATTAATGCATTGAAAAAAGCCATTTCTAAAAAAGGTTTAAAATATAATAAATGTCAATGGGTAGAATGCTTAGGATCTTTACAATATATCAAAGACAGTATTTTGCCATCGTCAGTTAATGATGAAAAAATACTTAATGAGTTAACGACCAGAAAACCTCATCTAAATAATACTGAAGAAAACAAAATGGCTTTACACACTCTTGAAGAACTTGAAATGTAAATATGGAGATGATATAAATGTCTACAAATAATATTGAGTTCGTTGGACGTGTTTTAGATAATGTACATGGATTCATTTATTATACTAAAGCAGAAGAAAAAATAATGAATACATTATTATTTAAACGCTTACAAAGTATTAAACAATTAAGTATTGTCAACTGGGTATTTCCTGGTTCTGAACATACACGCTATATTCATTCATTAGGTGTTATGTATATAGCCGATAAAATAGCTGTACAATTGAAGCTCAGTACAAAAGACCGAAAAATTGTAAGGTTAGCCGGATTATTACATGACATTGGACATTATCCTTTATCACATGTATGTGAGTTTCCTTATAAAAAAAATTTAGAAAGTTTTCCAGATGATTCATTTTGCACTCAAATAAATCGGAATATTTTACATCAAATTGATACATTTGGCGAAAAAGAAAACAGTCAGTATATGGAACAATCAATGGGTTGCCATCACGAAAAAATTGGCGCATCTATTGTTTGCAATAATAAGGAAATACGAGAGATAATTATTGATCAATGTGGTCCTGATGCGCCAGACATAATTGCGGATATGATTACTGGAAATATAGAACGAAAAGATACCGACCCATTATTGGTTCAAATATTGCATTCAGAACTTGATGCTGATGGTATTGATTATCTAATGCGTGATGCAATGTTTTCTGGCACCAGTTTTGGAGCATTTGAATTGGATCAACTTATAGGTTGCATGGAAATAGGTGAATACGAGGGAACAAAAATTTTATGCATAAATCCCAAAGGTATTGCAGCCGCAGATCAATATCTAATTAATAAATTTTTTTCATATTCACAAGTTGTTTTTAATAAGCATATAGGTATAACCGAGTGGATGGCAGAGCAAATTGTTAATTGGATGCAAAAAAATAGCGCTTTTTTCCCAAATAAAAAAGAACTAGAAAAACTAGTTAAAGATAATGTCTCTTCTCCCAAATATATCGGTTTTACAGATAATTTTTTCTGGGCATCATTACAGAATATACTAGATAATCCTTTGAAAAATACAGAGCCTAAAGTTATTAAATTTTTTAGTGAAAAGCTGTTGAATCATTCAGAATTAGAGTATATTCAGAAAAGTGAAGTAAAAATAGTTTCAAATGATGTACGCGAAATTAGGGATCGTTTACTTAAGTCTGATACATACAAAAGGCTTTCTAATTATCAAACAAAGATTGCATTATTTAGCGAAAGAAAAATGAGCAAACAAATCAGAGAAGAAAAATATGAGAAAATTTTAGAGGATCTGATAGAAAAAGGAAATGAGAATCCCGAGGCAGAAGACAGCGTAACTCAAGAAGATTTATCTTTTTTAAAAGCACGCAGGTACATGGAATGCATTACTGTCAAAGACGATAATGCATTACGTCTATTGTGTGATGATAATAGATCTCTTATGAGAACATTATATGATGTCCGTTTAGTCTTACTAAGAGTATTTGATTGTAATGTATCAGGCATTTAGAATGAAACAATAAGAAAAACTCTGTAAATAAGATTCTTCTATGATAATTAAGGGCGATGAGCTTGTTAATCAGGCTTATCGAGACGGGTATGTCGAGTTTTTTGTGTAAGTTATAATAAAAAATTTATTGGGGGAGGGGAACCTCCCCTTTTATGTTACTAGATACTTTCGCAAGCTACTTTGCTAAAGCATTCTAGAGACTATGAGAAAATCTCTGTAAAGTAAGTCCTCAATAATCAGTACCTGTTCATCTTACCATATTTCGTAAACGTCAAATCCTGCGCCTGCCGTTAAATTTAACGCCGCTTTTATGAGCGGCGTGGTTTCCGGCATTCCTCGGGAAGCTCCTCTGCCCAGGGCATCAGCT
>CAKURN010000168.1 GCA_934675695.1 uncultured Candidatus Melainabacteria bacterium
GTGCAAAACCTATGCCTATGTTTGAGCGGTTGTTGTCAGGATTATATATAGATTGGTTTATGCCTATAATTTCACCTTGCATATTTAACAATGGTCCTCCGGAACAACAGGGGTTTATTGAAGCATCGGTTTGAATTTTGTTTCTTTCGTTATCTATTCTGGATATTATACCTGTCGTCAATGTATCTTTAAACCCAAACGGACAGCCGATTGCAAGCACACGTTGACCTACTTTTATGTCATTTGAATCGCCAAATTTTGACAGTTGTAAGTCTTCATTTGTATCAATTTTAATTAATGCTAAATCGCATTTGTTTTTTAAAATTGCATAAACCATTGCATTGTATTTTTTACCTGAATTCGTAACAACTGTGATAGATTTTGCATGTTCAATCACATGGGAACTGGTTAAAATAATACCGCTTTTTGATACAATACAACCTGTTCCGCCTGATGTTCCTCTATCAAGTTCTGCTTCTATAGAAACGATAGAAGGCAAGATTCTTTCATAAACTTCTATAAAGTTTTTTTCTTCTTGAGAAGATGGAATAAATGCAAAAGTTTGAGGAATGTTAAAAAACATCAAAAAAAATAGCAATAAAACTGAGACTTTTGTTTTAATACATTTAAGCATAATTCTGTCCTTTTAATCATTAAAATGCTAACATATTAAATATATGAGCGTAATTGCACATAATATCTAATTGTGATAAAATTCAACTATACCTTAAAAAAGGAATTAACAATGGGAATCGAAGTATTTAGAAAACATTTAAGAGAAAAAAGAGCAATAAAAATCAACGCAGGTATTGATAACTACAATTTGGATAATGTAGCTCGTATTTGTCGTGCAAGCCAAAAAGCAAAAGCTAGTGCCGTTGGAGTTGCTTGTTCAAAAGATGTTTTTACAACTGCTCGAAAAAATACAAAATTGCCAATTTTTGTTTCTTCTATTCACCCTTTTGAACTCTTAAAAGCTGTACAATGGGGTGCAGATGCTATAGAAATCGGTGATTTTAGTGCTTTATACAAACAAGGCAATAAATTTTCGATGGAAGATGCTTATAATATCGTCTTAGAAACATTAAGTCTAATAAATAAATATGATGTTTTTGTCTGTGCTACAATCCCCGGTTGTATTAAAATTGAAGAACAAATAGAACTAGCGAAAAGATTTGAAATTTTAGGTATTGATTTAGTTCAAACAGAAGGTATTAAAGAAGTTACGGTTCTAGATTCTGATACATATAGATTTGCAAACAGTTTAGATGTTGCAACTATTCATACTCGAGAATTATACAAAAATTCAACTTTACCGATAATGACTATTTCTTCTCCTGATGTTCACAATACAACATTGATTTTTTCTGCAGGAGCAAATGCAGTAAATTTAGATTTTAATTTAAACAATTCAACTACAGAAGTTGAAATGTGTGCAGCGATTATGTCGGTTGTTTCTTCTGTATCATATAAAAATTCAATTAATAGAGAGCTTAGATTTGCTAGAAAAGAAATGGCTCGATTGCAATAATTTTTAATTTTTAAATTTAGTTTTAAATTTTAAAGCCTTTGAAAATTCATCAAAGGCTTTAAAATTATTTATATAAAGTGTCTCAAAGATATTTATGCGTTTGCTTCATTGTAAACTACAGGAATATCAGCAACATCTTCAGGATTAACTTTTTGAGCTTGTGGAACAACCATTACTTGTCCATTTATGTTGTATTTGTCTTCAATTTCTTTTTTGATTTCCGGATTTGAAACTACAAGACCTGTTTTTGTATTAACGCATTTTAATACGTTTTTAATCTCAAATGGTTCTAATGGGAAGTCACCACTAGCTATTTGCATTGTTGTGTGATAAAGCGCATTCAATGAGCCGCAGTCTGCCCAAGGTTCAGATGTTGGAACTGCATAAATGTCTTTTCCTTTTAACAATTCTTTAGCTTTTGTAATTGTTTCGTCATCGATTGGAGTAGAACCTGTGCCGAATATTGGAGCTAGTTCTTGTCTGATTTTTTCATGGTCATCGTTTTGAGCTAAAGTTTTGATAATTGGAATATATTGTTTTGACCAATCTCTTGTTTCTTTGTCTTTTGAATTTTTTGAGAAGAATGGTTCAACCATATCTAGAACTTTAAATGTATCAATATTTACGCCAAATTGGAAAGCGTTTGTCAAACAATATGCTTTATCTTTTCCGTTTTTGTCTTTGCGAACTACTTCGTAACCTGCTTCGATTTTTGCAGGTTTTTCAGCAAATTCTAGGATTTTGTTGTTATCATCTGTTTTCATAATACCAAATGTTTTGATACAATCTTGTGATGGAATTTCTTTTGCGATTAATGTAATTGCAGAATTTTCGTTGTTCATTATTTTACATGTATCTTTAATTGCATTTGTTGTTCTGCTCATTGCATCATTTGCATAGAACATTGCAGTTTTTGTTTCAGGAGTAGCCATTTTTTTAACTGCATCTAGAGAAAAGCCACCATTACCTTTGTTAACGTGAGATCTGTTTTCATAGAAAAGAACATTTGCATCTGGACCATCAAATTCGATTTTTGACAAATCAACAGCACCGGATTCATGGAGTGATAGCAATGTAGTTTCCATTGGAGTTAAACCTGTTGGGGTTCTAAATACACCTTTTGTTGATTGAGCACCATCAGGCATATCGTGGAAAATAGCATCTGATGAAGCATTTGTATATTCAGCACGAGAACCAAATCCACCTGCTAACATAAAGTGCATTGTTTCTTTTGCATTGTCCATTGCAACAAATTGTGGTAATTCGATTTCACCATTGTTGATTTTTTCTTTAAATGTTTTTAAAGATTGTTTCAATTCATCAGTAAATCTGCCTTCTTCCATAGCGATTACGATTTTACCGCCTTCGCCGATTGAAGGTCCTTTTTTGATCGGTTGAATTTTTTCAACATTAATAGGTTCAAATGGAGTAAATACGTTTTCTTTTATTTCACCTGATTTTTTATCTTGGATATATTGTTTAGCATTAATGTTAAGTGTACCTGTTGTTTCATCTTTTTTGGATATGTGTGCTGCATTTGTTAAAATTACATTATTGTTGTCTTCAACAACAGCCATTAAATTACCTTTTGTATTTAAGATATACGCATCCTCGTCTTTTGTACCTTGTCCTTTATAGTTAAGAGCTGTAATTGTAACGCCTATTTCTTGCTTTAATGGATTTTTACGGCTGAAGCATTCACCGGCTTTTCCGGCTTCTTTTTCAGCAACTTTTACGTCAAATTCAACGTTTTTTGCACCTATTACTTTAGAACCGGAAGTATATTTCAATTGTGTACGAGCATTTGTTTTGTCTGAAACCGGTATTGTTGTTTTAATTGTGTCATCTACTTGACAAAAATCGTTTGAAAAACGGTTTACGATTTCGTTAATTGCTGCTCTTGAACCTACCGGTTCACCTCTTTTGTCTTTTGTATCGCAAGTTGTCATTGGGGTATTTAATACGCCAAATACACTGTTTAAATCAGCTGTAAAAGCAATTTGTTTAGAAAAATTAAGTGCATTTGATTTTAGTCCCATGCCTGATAATTTTGAAAAACTGGTTTGGTTTTGTAATGATTCCATTGTTTTTGGAATTGAAGTATTTTTTGGTTGATTACCAACTCTGGCATTACTGATGCCATTAATTGCGTTAATTTGCATCAACTTTAT
>CAKURN010000169.1 GCA_934675695.1 uncultured Candidatus Melainabacteria bacterium
GTATTACGTGGATTCCCTCCCCATACATTTTTTTTACAGGAGTATCTAGAGCCATCGAAGTTGAAACAAAATTTTGGGTAGTGATAGTGCCATTATCTCCAAAATACCCTCCCCTATATACGATACCTTGGTAATTTCCATACCGTTCATCAACTTTTTTCAAGCCATATTTTAGACATCTGGTTACTTCATTAATAAAACTATCTTTATAGTATTTGTTTCTCATATTTGTGTTTATGCTTCTACTCCTATCGGGGCAGCCTGCGTAAACAGAAATTATAGATGATACAGGGTCGTCTTTCTTCCAATTTTCAATAAATTCAGGGTTGTCCATCAATTTTTTCATGGCGATTTCAAATTCTTCATCTGTTTTTATTTCCGGCTTTGTTTTTGAAATGTTTATTTTTACAAGTTCATTTAAAGGAGTGGTTGATTTTTTGGGTAGAAAAATAGAATTTTTTTTAGCAAAAAATGCAATCATACCGCTAAGAACCCCAACAGCACCAATACCACAGGCTAGTTTCTTTTTGTTTATTTCTTTTCCCATTAAAGTTACAGTATCTTTTTTCAAAGATTTTTCTGTTTTTATGGGCGAAGTTACGGTAGTGTTTCTTTGATTGGTGGGTTTTATGGGTTTGTTGTATGAGTTGGTGACTTTTGGTATAGTTATAATTGTCATTTATGTTCCTTTTGTTTTGTGTATATACAAAACACAAACACATAAAATTTTGCAAATATGTAGAAATTGAATTTATTACGATAAAAAATCACAGATAAAATATGATTTATTTATGAATTAAAATCATAATCTTACCTGTGATTGTATTTTAAACTGTTTAATATTTTATTGTACTACATAGATAGAATTTTCATCTAGAAACGAAGCTGCCTCAAACAAATTGTTGAATACTTTTTCATTGCTTTTACCTTGGTTATCTTTATATTCAACTGCAATTGTGCCATCATCAGATTCTTTTATGCTGCCAAAATAAGCATTACTTGATTTTAATTCGTCTTCTGATAAAATTTCAATTTTTGCTTCAGCCCCATAGCTAATTGGTGTTGATTTTACTGTATATGTTCCATCTTCGTTTTTTTCTATATTATGTGAAGCTCCACCTTGTAGATGTCGTTGTAATAGAATACTTCCATTAGAAAGTTCTACTCCGTTTTGCATTGATTTCGTTAAATCAACACTGTTTTTTTGTGATGCTGTTTTATTTATGTTTGGATAATATGAAGTCATAAGATTAGAATCAACGGTCAGCAATTCATTTGCCAATTGTTTCATAAAAGTGTCATAGCTCATTAATACACCCGGAATTTTGCCATTTTGGTCGGGTTTTGCGGTTTTATCGTAAACATATATTCCTGTGACTTCTTTATCGTTTTGTTTTAGTGTTAACTTTTTTGCTATGTATGTTTTGCCATCGTTTTTGCTTGTGTATTCAATTGTATTAAAGTGGGATAAATTATCTTTTGGTGTTTTATCTGTAGGGGTTTTAGCGGGGTTGCAAGCACTAATCCCATCAAAATTTCTAGCTGGTTCAATATTCATTTTTTCTCCTGTTTAAAAAACTATGCACTACATAATTGTAAAAACCGTTTTTTTTTTTTTTTTGATATTTTGATATTATTTTTTTACAAATATTTACACAATTTTTAAAACATCAAAAACAAAGCAGTCATTCCTATAATATAATAGCCTACAGGCATCAGTGCAATAATAGTAAGAAGAATTTTTACATATTTATTTATTTTGAAAAAATGAAAAAGTGCGATATTTAAACACAACAAAGAACAAAATGTAAAATTAATTCTTAAATAATCTATCAAAACATAAATATCTAACTTGAACTCTATAAACAAACCATAGCAGACAAGAAGTGCGTTTGCGATTAAGAAAAATAAAAGTGCGATTATGTTTATTTTTTCTATTTTACCTAAAGATTTCATATAATTTCTTTAATGTTACAATAAAAAGAAGAATTTTGAGTGATTTTAAAGATTCTATCGACGTTCTAATTTTCATGAAATATAGAAAACAGAAGAACCCTTGGGTTTGAATCCCTCTTTAATAAAAAAATCTCTCGTTCTGAGAGATTTAATGGCGCGCTTGGAGAAGGACTCCAAAACGTATGCAAGGAGTAGGCGAAATTTGAGCCGTACTCTTTGTAGCTAATTTATTGGCGTATTTTGGAGGGAAGAACCCTTGGGTTTGAATCCCTCTTTAATAAAAAAATCTCTCGTTCTGAGAGATTTAATGGCGCGCTTGGAGGGATTCGAACCCCCGACCTTTTGGTTCGTAGCCAAACACTCTATCCAACTGAGCTACAAGCGCATATTCAATTTTTCTTCTGCACTTGCGGTACGGTTTCGCATTCGGTATTTGCTCTATCGCAACTACCTTCATGCTCACACACCCTCACTCACTCGTTTTCATTAAGTGCCTTGCACTAAATTCAAACTTCGTTTCGTTTTGAGCTACAAGCGCATATTCAATTTTGCTACTATAATTCTATAATACACAAAAATAAATATCAATATTTATTATAAAATTACTTTTTTTTAAGAATATACATACGGAGGTCCGTTTTTTATTTCTAACAAAATATCCTGAGCGGCAGATTTTAATTCGTCTTTTGATTTTCCGTTTTTCTTTTGGAGTTTAAACGCATCAACCAATGGATTTATTGCAGCTTCTTTTTTGACTCTGAAATTGTCAATTTCGACTTTAACCAAATTTTTCTTCAAATTTAATTCGCTTTTTTTACTTTCTCTTTCTACTGTAACCTCTTTTACAGCGTTCGCTATTTTATTTGCAAGGTATCCTGTAGAAGAAATCAAACAAAATCCCAAAAACAAATATTTATTAAAAGGGTTTTCAGGGTGCAAAATCCAGTTGTACAAGTGACCACGTTCTTCGTTTATGTAGCAATAATATTGAATTTTGTTACTTACGCCGCCCAACGCTTCAGGGGCTTCTGTGTATATTTGTGTAGATAAAATGTCTTTCGTTGCTTTATCTATTTCTTCGGGCGTAATATCTTTAATTTTTGAAAAATTGTCTTGAATTGTGTTTTTTGTTGCTCTAATTCCTTTCATCACGTTAGACAATTGGTTTATTGCGATGTTTTTGTCTTCTTGAGAAACGGCTTTTTCAATGTTTACCCTGATTTCTGTATCTTCACATTTTTTTAGATAAGTTTCCAGATTTTTTGCAGAATTTTTGTAATTTTTGAACGTCAAAGCTCCGATACCAAAAATAGCCGCCAAAGTCACACCCATAAACGCTAGGGTTTTTATATCTTGTTTTTTGTTGTCTTTTTTGTCTTTATCTTCTTTGCCTTTAAAATTCAAGAAGCCTTTAAAAGCATTTTCTTTTTTTTCTGAAAATTCATCTTTAAAATAATCAGAAGTGTTTTTCATAATTTTGTTTACGACATTCAATTTTCCAACAAAAGCGTCTTTTTCGACATCAACCATTTCTTTTTGAAAATCTTGCTCGATGTCGCATTTTTGCTTTCTTACCCAAACTTCTTGTGCTCCATCAACGAATGTTTTTGCTGCTAAAGTCACACCACTAAACGAACACACACCCAAAAAACCGAAGATATTTTTGCCTGTCGGCTTGATTAATGCACGATACAAGGCAAAATGCGGTTCTTCTAGTATGTTTATGTTTGTTGCCAAATCC
>CAKURN010000170.1 GCA_934675695.1 uncultured Candidatus Melainabacteria bacterium
CAAAGACGACACAACAAACTACCTAAATTGGGCAAAAGCCATAAAATCAGACACTTTTGAAAATAGAATAATGGAATATACAAGAAACTTGATTAAATTCCGCAACGAAAATTCTATTTTTAGAAGCGAAGAATTTGTACAATCATTGACATATCACTATGATAACGGCGAAATTGCAGATTTCGACAACAGTGGATACTGGAACAACGGGTTTGATTTGTTCTTTGGGGTTTTAATCAATTCTTCTCAAGATAGAATTTATTTAGCAACAAGCAAAAGTGAAGAAAAAATGCTGATGACTCTGCCAAAAAACCTAGAAAACAAACAATGGTACAGTTGCCTCGATACAACAATATTTGATAATATTGATTTAAAAGCAAAAAATTACATACAAGACAAATATATCCTAAATCCTGAAGCGTTAGTGATTTTTATAGAGAAATAATATGAACAAAAAACAGCTTGAACAACTTTATCTTTCGACGTATTTTTTGATTTATTTTAAAAATATCAAAAACGACAAAATAATAAAAAACTTCCTTTCATTTTTGAAACAAATTGTAGAAAATTCTACACTAGAAGCTATTTTTGACAGTTATTCAGAGTTTTTGTTTTCTATGAAAGAAAAACAGCAAAAGGATTTTTCGATTTATTTAAAAAATTTGGCTTTAAAGGAAAAAATCAACTCAAAAAACAAAATAGAAATCGAAAAAGAGTTTTTGATTTTGTCTTCATTATCACAAATAAATATCTTAAACCTAAAACAAATTTTGAAAACAATGTTTACCGAATACGGGTTTTTGATTGATAATATGCCGATTTTCAAAACCAGCATAGTTAATTTTTCGATTAGCGAATTTGAAAACCCAAAAACGGAAGAAGTTTTTGAAAATAATAGAACATTTATTTTTAACAAAGAACTGGAAATAGAACCTGTAAAAATAGAAGAAGAAATGAATTTCAATTCATTAAAAGGTTACAAAAAGCAAAAAGAAATTCTATACAACAACACTCTATCTTTAATAAAAGGCAAAAAAGTCAACAATATCCTATTGTATGGTGATGCAGGTTGTGGAAAATCAACGAGTATCAGGGCTTTGTTGAACGAATTTAAAGAAATAAAAATCGTTCAAATTTTTAAAGACAATTTAATCAATTTAGATAAACTATACCAAAAACTTTCCGATTTGCCGTATAAATTTATTATTTTTGCAGATGATATTTCTTTTTCAGATAATGATGATTCTCTATCTACAATAAAAGCGATTTTAGAAGGGTCATTAATTCAATGCCCTGTTAATGCCGTAATTTATGCTACGTCAAACAGAAGACACTTGATAAAAGAAAGTTTCTCATCCAGAAAAGGCGATGAAATTCACCTAAATGACACAATAAACGAAACAAGCTCTCTATCAGAAAGATTTGGTATAAATTTGTTGTTCCAAAAACCAAACAATGAAGAATTTAAAGAAATAGTGCTTTTGATTGCCCACGATATGAATGTTGAACTTGATGACGAAATAATAATAAAAGAAGCACAAAAATACGCTCTAAAAAAAGGTTCGACTTCGCCTAGAATTGCAAAACAATTGATTAACAATTTGATTAACAATGTAAATGCGTAAAAGTCTAAAATAGAACTTTTTTCTTCTTTATTTGTCTAAATAATTAAAATAAGATTAATTTTTTGAAGTTTTGTAAATTTTCCTTATAACATGATAATGTAAGGATTTAAAAAAGGTAGCCATAATGTTTGACAATTTTACAGATTCAACAAAAGAACTTGTTTTTCAATCGCAAAATTTGGCGATAGAAAACCACAACACATTGATAGAACCCGTTCATATTCTTTTTTCTATGTGTTCGTCTTCAATAGAAAGTGTAAATTTGTTGTTTAATGAATTGAAATTGAATAACAATTTGTTTGTTAAAGATTTGAAAAACATTGTAGACAATTTGCCAAAAACAGACACAATGACAGACAAAATCTATTTTTCAAAAAACTGTATGACTCTGTTTGAAAAAGCAAGCGAAAAAGCTCAAACTTTAAAAGACAAATTTGTATCTCCGGAACACATTTTGCTTTCTATGTTGAATATAGAAGACAGTGACATAAAAAGAATTTTAACAAAATTTGAATTAACAGAAAACAAAATCCTAAACGCTATGAAAAACATTAGAGGAGGGAAAAAAGTGGACTCACAAAACGCTGACGAAGATTTTAAAATATTAGAAAAATATTCAATTGATTTAACAAAACAAGCAACTTTAGGGAAATTAGACCCTGTAATCGGTAGAGATGAAGAAATAAGAAGAATTGTACAAGTTTTAAACAGAAGAACAAAAAACAACCCTTGTTTAATAGGAGAAGCAGGGGTCGGAAAAACCGCTATTGTTGAGGGCTTGGCACAAAGAATAATTAGAGGAGATGTCCCGGAAAGCTTAAAAGACACGACTTTAATTTCTTTGGATATGGGAGCTTTGGTTGCAGGGGCAAAATTCAGAGGTGAATTTGAAGAAAGACTAAAAAAAGTCTTAAAAGAAGTCGAAAAATCAGACGGCAAAATCATAATGTTTATTGATGAAATTCACACAGTCGTTGGTGCGGGTGGTGCAGAAGGTACAGCTGACGCCGGAAACCTACTAAAACCAATGCTTGCACGTGGTGCAATAAGAACACTTGGTGCAACAACAATAAACGAATATAGAAAATACATAGAAAAAGACCCCGCTCTAGAACGTCGTTTTCAACCGATTTTGGTTGATGAACCGACAGTCGAAGACACGATTTCTATCTTGAGAGGTTTAAAAGACAAATACGAAGTTCACCATGGAATTAGAATAAAAGATTCTGCCCTTGTTGCAGCAGCAAAATTGTCTGCAAGATACATCACAGACAGATTTTTGCCGGATAAAGCAATCGACCTTGTTGATGAAGCTTCTAGTGCAGTAAGGATAGAAATAGATTCTATGCCTGAAGAATTAGACAAACTCGAACGTCAAAAATTACAGTTAAAAATAGAACTTCAATCTCTAAAAGACGACAATGACGAAGAAAAAATCGCCAAAGTCCAAAAACTTTTAGATGAAGTAAACGCAAAAGCGGAAGTTTTAAAAGCTCAATGGGAAAAAGAAAAATCTTCAATAAAAGGTGAAGTTGAAATAAAATCAGAAATAGAAAAAGTAAAACACCAAATCGAACAAGCCCAAAGGGACTACAATCTAGAGCTTGCTGCAAAACTTCAATACGGAAAACTACCTGAACTTGAGCAACAATTGAAAGATTGCAAAAATATGGAACACAAAAACACAATGCTAAAAGAAGAAATAGATGAGGAAGATATTGCTCAAATTATTTCAAAATGGACCGGTGTTCCTGTTGCAAAATTGGTTGAAGAAGAATCTGAAAAACTTCTAAAAATGGAAGAAGTTCTTCATAAACAAGTAATAGGACAAGACGAAGCAGTAAATGTAGTATCTGACGCTATAAGACGTGCAAGAAGCGGTTTGTCCGATCCAAAACGTCCATTAGACACATTTTTGTTCTTAGGTCCGACCGGTGTTGGTAAAACCGAACTTGCAAAGGCTTTGGCTAAATTTATGTTTCTTGACGAAGACAGTTTGATTCGTATCGATATGTCTGAATATATGGAAAAACACTCTGT
>CAKURN010000171.1 GCA_934675695.1 uncultured Candidatus Melainabacteria bacterium
AATTGAGCTTTCAAAATACAACATACCGTTTCAAAAATTCGGCGGTCCAAAATTTATGGAAGCAGCACACATAAAAGATATCATTGCTCATTTAAGAATAATCTTAAACCCTGATGATGTCGTATCATTAAATCGAGTATTACTTCTTTTAAAAGGGATAGGTTCTAGAGCTATAGAAGAAATAATCCCTGTTATGCAAGCAAAAAAATACGAACAAAAACTTCTGCCTGCAAGGTTTTCTTCTTCTTTGACACCATTATTTAAGTTGCTTGTTAAAAACGACACTTCAAACTGGACTTTAAAAGAACTTGTTGAAGAAATAATCAAATACTACAAACCTATTTTGAAAGAAAAATACGACGATTGGTCAAAGAGAGAAAAGGATTTGGAGCATTTTGAGTATTTGGCAACGCAATACGAAAAATTAGACAGTTTTTTGTCAGATTTGGCACTTGAACCTCCTGAAGCAACAGTTGAAGGAATGTATAAAAGAAACATAAAAGACGACTGTTTAACAATCTCTACAATCCACTCTGCAAAAGGGCTTGAGTGGAATAGTGTTTTTATCATTGGAGCAGTAGACGGAAGATTCCCTAGTGCTTATTCTTTTAATTCTATAGAAGAAATGGAAGAAGAACTAAGGCTGATGTATGTTGCAACAACGAGAGCAAAATCAGATTTGTTTATTAGTTATCCTATCGATATGTACGATTATTCAACGCAGATGATTTTAACAAAACCATCTAGATTTCTTGATGATTTAGATGATGATTTGTTTGATGTGTGGGAATTAAGCCAAGAATAAAATTTTTAGCTACAATATTTGTCAATGATTTCACAAGCTGTCTGAATAAAATTCTCACAAGGGCGTTTAGTATAATATTGTTCTGTTCTTTTTGTCGGAACGGGAGAAATATTTTCGTCTTCCAAACCCAAAAGTTCACGACAAATTATGCTTTTGTGTTTTTCTTTAAATTCATTTGCTGCTTTTTGAATTAAAGCGTAGTGTTTTTCTTTTTTTGTATCGTCATCAAAATCTACATAGCCTTTTTCAAGCCCCAAAATCGCAAACATAGAGCTTACTGCTCCGCATACTTCTCTCAATCTGCCCATTCCACCACCAAAAGAAGCGGACATTTTCAGCCCTACTTCTTTTTCGATGTTGAATTTTTCACAATATGTAATAAACACACTTTGTGCACAATTGTAGCCTTTTTTAAAGTATTGCGTTGCAATTTTTGAATTTTCCATAGTTTTATTATTGCATAAAACTAATTTTTTGACAGTATTTCATTTAAATCTTCATTAGGTGTTGTAATCGGTTTTATTTTGTATTTTTCAACCAAAAAGTTTAAAATATCTTTTGATATAAAAGCAGGCAACGTTGGTCCCAATTTTATGTTTCTGATTTCTAAAGCAAACAAACTCAACAAAACACAAACCGCTTTTTGTTCATACCACGACAACACAAAATGAATAGGCAATTCATCTACAGAAATATCGAGTGCTTTTGCAAGCTCAATCACGAATTTAACAGCAGTAAAGCTGTCATTGCATTGACCCAAATCAAAAAGCCTTGGAACATCTTCTATATAGCCCAACTCCAAATCATTAAATCTATATTTTCCACAAGCAAGAGTCATCACAATAGAATCTTTTGGAACTAATTCAACGAATTTTGTATAGTAGTTTCTACCTGTTCTAGCTCCGTCACAACCGCCAACAACAAAAATATGACGAAGTTTTTTTGCTTTTATTAATTCGACAATTTTTGACAAATACTTGTCTAATATCGTTTTATGCCCAAAACCTACACTAAGAACACTTCCTCCGTTAATGCCCGTCATATTTTTGTCTTCTTTGTAGCCTTTTAATTCTAGTGCTTTTTTGATTACGATTGAAAAATCTTTCTTTTCATCTATATGAATAGCACCTGAATATCCAACGACAGAAGTCGTAAACACTCTATCCATATAGCTTTCTTTTATTGGCATAATACAATTTGTCGTAAAAACAACAGGAGCCGGAATAGAGTCAAATTCTTTTTGTTGATTTTGCCAAGCAGTTCCAAAATTTCCTTTTAGATGAGAATATTTTTTCAATTTTGGATAGCTGTGACAAGGAAGCATTTCGCCATGGGTGTAGATATTTATTCCTTTGTCTTTTGTTTGTTCTAATATAATTTCCAAATCTTTTAAATCATGACCCGAAACGACAATAAAAGGGCCTTTTTCGACATTTGTCGAAACTTTAACTTCAACAGGATCGCCATAGGTTTTTGTATTTGCACTGTCCAATAATTCAAGAGCCTTCAAATTCATTGAACCTACTTTTAAAACGTAACTAACCAATTCATCTATAGTTTTTTCTTCTTCTAAAGCACTTAGTGCTTCATAAAAAAACGAATTGATTTCTTCATCTTTAAACCCTAAAACCCACGCATGGTAAACATACGCTGCCATACCTTTTAAACCAAAGAGAACGAGCGATTTTAGGCTTTTTATATTTTCACTTTCGTTATTGAAAATTGTTTTTATATCAAATTTAAAATCACAAGAAATGTGTTTTTTTATTTCTTGATTCAAATCGCTCAAAACAATATCATCAAAATTTACATTTGTCATAGTAGAAAACAAACTTTTAATAATCAAAAACGTAATATCGTCGTTTTTTGGTTTGTCTTTGTTACAAAAAACAAGCTCAAAAACGCTTTCTATAATTTCATCTTGAATATTTGAAGTATCAGAGGTTTTTCCGCATACACCTCTTATTGTGCAACCTTTTTGAAATGCGGTTTGCTCGCATTGAAAACAAAACATTGACATGATTTTCTCCTATTTTTTATATTTTTTAACATAGAAGATTGAATAAAATATTGCCTTTCGAGGTAATTTTGTAAAATATTGACTTCTTGTTTTTTATGCTAGAATTTCTTTATGAAAAAAATAGTATCAACAACACTCATAATGGCTTTGAGCCTTAGTTTACCGTCTTTTGCAACAATAAACACAAAGACTCTTTCTTCTATCAACAAAATCGTAGAAGAAGACAATTTTGAACTCAAAAAAGAAATAAAAGATTCCATTGTAAAAATTTATGGAAAAGAAAAAGCACAAGAAATATATTCTAACGTAATAAAACAAGCAGAAAAATCAATAGAACAAAGACCAAAAAGTTTGCTTGAACAAGACAAACAAAGACCTTCCGACTGGTACAAAAACGAAATAATTTATATGTTCTATGTTGATCAGTTTGGCGTTGTTTCTGATGAAAAGAAAAATACATTCAAAGACACTGTTTCTATGCTTGATTATTTAGAGAATTTAGGTGTTACAACATTGTATATGTTGCCTTTTGCAGACAGTCCGATGAAAGACGCCGGTTTTGACGTAAAAAATCCAAAAGCAATAAATCCGGAATTAGGCGGAGAAAAGAATTTTGAAGAATTTGTTAAACAAGCGAAAAAAAGAGGCTTCAAAATAAAAGCTGATTTAGTTTTAAATCATTTTTCAGAAAGCCACGAATGGTTTCAAAATTTGATTAATGGCGATGAAAAATACCTGAATTACTTTGTTTATACAGACAAAATGCCTGAATACAAAAAATACAAAGACCCAAAAATGGGTAATGTCATTGAATATAAAGAACAAGACGGTAC
>CAKURN010000172.1 GCA_934675695.1 uncultured Candidatus Melainabacteria bacterium
TGACCCTGAAAAATTATTCAACAAAGATGGGTCACTAGGAGAAGCCGGACAATTGTTGAAAAAATTGTATTTAAAAATGTTTAAAGAAAACCCGGGCGGCGTAAGAATCGACCACACTGTAGGTTTGATTGACCCATGGGTATACAAAAAAGGTCATCTTCCAAAAGTTGAAGAAGGTGCAGGAAGATTGTATTCTTCTCCAAAACACCCTGAGCTTTCTAAATATTCAATAGCAAAAGAAGAAAACATTAACAAAACCCCAATAGATGGCAAATTCGCAACTCCTGATGATGAAAAATGGATTGACAATTTGTCAGATGAACAAATAACACTATACGGTAGAATGATAGAGCATATTGTTATTGCAGCAGCAAACGAGGCAGGATTGTCTAAAGATTCAATCATTGCAGAGGATTTAGGCACATTAACATATCCTGTTGTTCAAGTTATGAAAAAATACGCTCTACAAGGTATGAAACTTGTGCAATTTGTTGTTCCAACACAATATGATCACCCATACAGATGCCGCAATATTACGCCAAATTCTTGGGTAATGGTAGGAACTCACGACAATGAACCTATTAGAATGTGGGCTTCAAAATTGGTTAACACTGAAGAAGCAAATCCATACATCAAAAACTTAATAGAAGATTTGTGCTATGAATTTGGAAACAAAGATGAAGTTTGGCACAAAATGTATACTGATGAAAAATATTTCGGCTTTATGAAATTAGTTGAATGTTTTGCATCAAAAAGCGAAAATATCCAAGTCTTCTTTACTGATTTCTTTGGAATAAATGAAGTATATAATGTCCCCGGAACATCCGGTGATCCAAACTGGACGCTTCGTTTGCCAAATGATTTTAAAAACTTCTATAAAGAAAAATTAAAATCACAAGAAGCTCTAAACTTGCCTTTAGTTTTAATTTATGCTATGAAAGCAAGAGGGTGGGATTTTTACAAAAATCACCAAGATTTGTTAGATAAATTAGAAAAATTAGTTGCCGAAAATTAAAAAAATAAAGTTGAAATATGAAAAATAGATTTTTAAAATACGTTATAATTTTATGTTTTATAGTTGCAGGAACGATAGGGGCAAATGCCTTTTCGTTCCGCAATATGACTTTGGATTTAATACATTTATCTGATACTCATATTTCAACAACGAGAGGTGACACGTCTTATAAAGCTTTAGGTTCATCAAGTTTATTATTAAAAGATGCTATCAATCAAATCAACAACATAAAAGGGTTGGATTTTGTGTTATTTACCGGCGATTTGGTAGATAGTGCAACAAAAGACAACTATCTTGAATATTATAGACTTTTATCAAAACTGAAATATCCGACACTAAATGCTTTTGGTAACCATGACTTCAACTATGGAGATTTATCAAAAGATGAAGTTTTAGATATCGTCAAAACATACAATCCAAACTATACTTTTTCTGATTCTTATTACGCCTTTACCCCAAAAACCGACTATAGAATCATTATTCTAGATGGCGTTATAATAGATGAAAACACATCAAACGGAAGACTATCAGAAGAACAACTGGAATTTTTAAATAATGAATTATTGCAAAACCAAGATAAAATTTGTGTAATTGCAATGCATTTTCCGCCGGTTGAGCCATTTGTTGCAAAAGAACACCAGCTTTTAAATGCAGATAGAATGAACGAAATTCTAATCAAATATAAAAATCCTATTGTCGTATTAACAGGTCACTACCATGCAACAAAAATCAGACAAGTAGGCAATATTGTATATGTTTCAACACCGTCAATGGTCACTTACCCAATGGGTTTTCGTCATATAAAAATCACAAATTTCAAAGACAGAGTTAACTACAAATTTGAATTTTTATCAACAAATTTAGATGATATAAAAGAAAAAAATCGTCAAAGCGTGATTTCTTATTCTATGTTAGCAGGTTTAGAAAAAGACAGAGATTTAGAATTTACATATTTCAAAAAACACCCAAAATCACAACTATATAAAAAAAGAAAAATAAAAGCTGCTTCAAAAACTAAAAAAGCAACTAAACGTGAATTGAAAAAATTGGAAAAACCACAACTACCAAAAACAACTAAACCTAAAAAAGAAAAAATCAAAAAGATTAAACCGACAAAAGAAGAAAAAGCTCTTAAAACGAAAGAAAAACCTAAAAAAGTTAAACCGATAAAAGAAGAAAAACCAAAAATAATAAAAGAAAAACCTAAAAAGGTTAAACCGATAAAAGAAGAAAAACCCAAAAATAATAAAAGAAAAACCTAAAAAGGTTAAACCGATAAAAGAAGAAAAACCCAAAAAAGAAAGAAAACCAATAAACTGGAATATTTTTTCTAAAATTAAAAACAAATTTAATAATAAATTCAAAAAAACAAAAACTGTCACACCAGAGGAAATTTAATGACAAACTTTACAGTAAAATTCAGAGGAACAAGAGGTTCTTATCCTACACCGAAAAACAATTTTTTAAAATTCGGGGGAAATACCTCTTGTGTTGAAGTTCACTGTGGAAAGCAACTAATAATTTTGGATTCCGGAACAGGGATTGTTGATATAGGAAATGACATTTTAAAAAACAACCTCTCTCAGAAAAATACAACAATAATCTTGAGTCACATTCACCAAGACCACATTCAAGGGCTTCAGTTTTACAAACCACTGTTCAATAAAAATTCTAAAATTAATTTGTTTGGACTAAGCAAAAACAACGAAGAACTTAAAACAACATTAAAAAATATTCTTTTTGACACCGTTTTTCCTTTAAATTTAGATGAAATAAAAAGCGATTTTGAAATTCATAACTTTTCACCAAATCAAACAATACTAATCAATCAAGAAGGAAAAACTCAGTTATTAGATATCAACAATAACGACATTAAAACAAATGAAAACATTATAAAAATTTCATCTATCAAAATTCCTCACCCAAAAGAAGGGTGCTTGAGTATCAAAATCGAATATAATAACAAAACTCTTATTTACGCAACAGATAAAGAAAGTTTTGATAACGACGATGATTTTATTAATTTTGCAAAAAATTCAAACTGTATAATCCACGATGCACAATATATAAAAGAAGACTACAATAACGAAGCTCACCCCAAAAAAGGCTATGGGCATTCAACTTTTGATATGGCAATAGATGTTTTTAATAAAACAAATTCAAAAAAATTGTTCTTCTATCATTATGACCCTGATTATGATGATAAAAAATTGTCCAAACTAGAAAAACAATATTCAAAAAACAACATATTTTTTGCAAAAGAAAATTTGGAATTTGAATTATGAAAAAAATCGCAGTTTTTATTTTTTTGTTTAGTGTTTTAAATTTAAACTGCTATGCTATGCAATCAAAACATGGACTAGATGGGCACGAACAAGCAGTAATCGATGCAACAAAAAACGCCAGAACTCATTCTAATATGGGAAATATATATTTTAAAGACGGCAATTTGATTTCTGCAATAAAAGAATACGAAATAGCTTACAAATTGACATACAAATCATCAAGCTCGTCTGTTTATTTGTATAATCTTTCACGTTGTTATATAAAATTAAATGATTTTAATCAAGCAAAAATATATCTAAATGAAGCAATAAAAAAAGACTGTCTAAATATGACATATTACAAAGCAATTGTAGAC
>CAKURN010000173.1 GCA_934675695.1 uncultured Candidatus Melainabacteria bacterium
GTGTTTTGTAGTTGACAAAAATGTACCCAGTGTCTGAATTACATCATTAGAAACACAAGCATATAGGGAAAGTAGAAACCCTATAATCATAAAAATATTGCTTGTATTTATACTTATCATATTTAATCCAACTATATATCAATAGAATTCATTATTTCGTCGCTTGCTTCAAAATTTGAATAAACATTTTGTACATCATCATGTTCATCTAATTTTTCTAGCAAAAGAACAACTTTTTTTGCAATTGCAGCATCTGTAATTTCATTAGAATTTGATGGAATTCTTGTAAATGCTGCACTTTTTATTGTATAACCGAGATTTTCTAGACCTTTTGCTGTTGATTCCAGTTTGTCGGTTGTTGTTTTTATTTTGTAATCATTTTCGTCTTCATCTTCAAAAACGTCCATCGGGTCAAATTCCATAGAATCTTCAAATAATTTGTCAAAATCAAACATTTTAACTTCTTCTTTTGAACGTTTTCCGGCTTCAACGGGTTTATCTATCGAAATCATTCCGCAAGGTTCAAAAATCCAACCTACGCAACCGGTTTCACCCAAATTTCCGCCAAATTTTGTAAAGTAACTTCTTATATCACCTGCTGTACGGTTTCTGTTGTCTGTTGCTGCTTCAATAAATACTGCAACACCGCCTGCACCGTATCCTTCGTATGTTATTTCTTCATAGTTGTCTGTTCCACCATTTCCGCAACCTTTGTCTATAGCACGTTTTATGGTGTCGTTTGGCAATCCGCCGGCTTTTGCTTTTTCGACTGCTGTTCTAAGTCTGAAATTCCCGTTTAAATCACCGCCGCCGATTTTTGCTGCAATGATGATTTCTCTGGAAAATTTAGCAAAATTAACTCCTCTGGCTGCATCAGCTTTTGCTTTTTTGTGTTTAATGTTTGCCCATTTAGAGTGTCCTGACATAAATTGCTCCTTAATTTTATTTTTTCTTTATTATCTCAAAAAAATTTTTGATGAGCAAGAAAAATATTAACAAATATGTTAATATAAAATGGTGAAAATACTACTTGTTACAGATTTATACCCAATAAAAGAAGATTCTACAATCCCAAAAGCAATAGAAAATTTTGCCCTTGGGTTAAAAGAGTTTGGAATTGAAATTTGTGTTATTCGTCCAAATTTTTTATTTAATACTTTGATTAGAAAACACAAAATACTAAAAAACGGCACTTATTTTTCAAACAACATAAAAATATTTAATAAAAATTTTATTTTACCTTTTTTAAATGATGATATTTCTTTTTTAGATGAAAAATTTGATTTGATAATTTCTCATCTTCCATCCGGTCATATTTATTCTTCTTTAATTAACAAAAAACTGAATTTACCCCATATAGCAATAATTCACCAGAGCGATTATACTGTTTTGAATGATTTTAAATATAAATTTTATTTTAAAAACAAACTCAAAAAAGCACTAAATTCTACAAACAAAATTGGTGCAAGAAATGTTTTTTTAAAAGAAAAATTTAAAGCCGATTTTGTTTTGCCTTCGTTTGTTGAAAATAAAAATATAATAGAAAAAAAAGTTTTTAAAAATAAAAAACTAAAAATAATAACTTTATCTCAATTAATAAAAAGAAAAAATATAGATTTGGTAATAAAAGCACTATCAAACGTGGATTTTGATTTTGAATACAATATATATGGAAATGGCAATAAAAAAAATGAACTTCAAAAATTAATCAAAAAATTGAATTTAGAAGAAAAAATCAAACTAAATTCATATTTGCCTCATAAAGAAATTTATTCAAAACTAGATGAAAATGATGTTTTTATTTTGCCATCAATTAATGAAAGTTTTGGAATATCTTATATAGAAGCAATGTCGAGGGGGCTTGTTGTTGTAGGGACAAAAAATACAGGAATAGATGGAATAATAAAAGATAACAAAAATGGTTTTTTAGTTATTCCAAAAAACACTGAAATCACTGAAACATTAAATAAAATCAACAAAATAAATAAAGAAGAAATATCTGATAATGCTATAAAAACTATAAAAAACTTAACAAAAGAAAAAGTTATTAAAGATTATTTAGATGTTATTTGTTCAGTTTTGAATTGATTTTTCAAGCCAATCTTTGGCTCTTTTTCCAACCAAAATATTCCCATCAGCTCTAATACCATAGCCAAAAGGGTCTTCGCCTTTATTTATTCCATCAATATCGATACAGATTGGTTTATAGACAGTATCAAAATCAGAAGTACCTAAAGCATGGGTATTTGCATTTGAAAACAATCTCATATAGCAGTTTCTACTTACTGCATCTGAATAATCAACGATTGGTTCATTGCAGAAAAACGAACCAAAATGCACCCCTGGAGAAGTCTGATAAATTACAACTCCATCTGATAGAACGATTTCTTCACCTGCTTTTGTCCAAGAACTGCATATTCCATCTATATACAAATCTGATTCTTTCCCGCCAGATTTTGCCCATTGGAGATTTAAGTGGTATGGATTTGGTCCTCCGTCAATTTGTTTGATATTAGAACAATTAACTTTTTTTGTTGTTAAATTATCAGCCATTGTTTCACAAAGATAAGTTGCACTATCAACCAAATTTCCATCCGGTTTCATCCCTAAATCTCCGTTTAGATAATATTTATCTGATGTAATAAGAGTAGAAATTGTTTGATAAAGAGTATTATGAGCTTTTTTAAATTTCATTATATTTTCATTGGGTTTAGAATTAATTGCAACAGGGATAATAACTGAAGTGATTATTCCAATAACTGTTAAAGTTATCATAACTTCAGTAAGAGTGAATGCTTTTTTCATATATTCTCCATAAACATATCATTTTTAAAAAAGATTTTAGTACATCTATGTCCTTTTTGTCAATGAAAAAAGTATATGGATATTGTTTATATAGTTACATCAATGTCCTAAAATTATTTCATATTTATTTACAAAAAGATTGAAACAATGCTACTTGAAACCGATAAAGCACTACTTGGGAAAAAATTTAAACATTATAGAAAAATGAAAAAAATGACACAATTTGAACTTGCAGAAAAAGTAGGCTTAAATGAAAAACAAATTTCAAGAATAGAATCAGGGCTGAATTATCCAACTTATATTACTTTTGTAAAATTAATAGAAGTTTTAGAGATAGATATAAATTATTTTTCAAAAGATAATGACATCAATCAAGATTTTTCGAGTAATGAAATATTTTCAATAATCAAAAAATCAAACGAATCAGAAATTAAAATTTTTACAGATACAATTAAAAGCCTCAAAAAAAGCCTAAAAAACTACAAACTTTCGTAATAATCTTTTAAAATTTTTGTATCAATTTCGATATTTGGGCTTTCACACACCAAAGCACCTTTTATATTGAATTTTTTCATTGCTTTTAACAAATCTTTGTAATTAAAATCACTCTCATTAAAGACTAAATGCCTTATTTCGCCTTTGTCATTATACTGTATACCTGCAACATGACCATGGAAATTGCTGAGTGCAGTTTGCCCCAATTCTTTTCCAATTTTTTCAAAAATGCTTGAAAATTCGTCATAAGTGTTGAATTTTCCGTTTTCTCTAGCATGGATATGAGCAAAATCAACGCAAGGCAACATATTTTCAAAATTTTTGGCTAAT
>CAKURN010000174.1 GCA_934675695.1 uncultured Candidatus Melainabacteria bacterium
GAATAAAAGAATATATCTACAATTTTGTTTTGCTTTTTGGGGATTTTTTCGGTTTTAAAGATGGAATTTTTCATTCGTTTTTTGAAACAATAAAAAATTCGATTTTTTCAGCTTTTAATATCAGTGATTTTCAATTAATTCACAAACATTCTATCCAATATGACGAAAGAACAATCGGTTTTACGTATTTGGGGATAGGGTTTTTGGTTGCTATTTTATATGGGTTTGTAAGTTTTTTCAAAACGAAAAACGAAAGATTTAGGGTTGTTTCTGTTTTTTCTTTTGTTTTTGTTTTGAATTTTTTGATTTTTGCCTGTTCAATGGCTTATTTTCCTTATAGCGTAAGGTTTTTTGTGACTTTTGTTTTTGTTTCAGGTGTTGTTTTTACTTCGATTTATCAAAACAAATTCTTAAAAGCTTTCGTTTTGTTTTTTGGAATATTGAATTTGATTTTGTATCCTTTGGTTGCAAACAGGTGTCCTTTGGTTTGTTTTTTGAACAAAAATATTTTCAACAGTAAAAACCTGAAAAAAGAAGTAATTCTAAATGTTCAGACAAATGAACAAATAAAAATTGAATATGAGATTTATGAATTTGTTTTAAATAATCTCAAAAAAACCGACAAAATCGCAATCGTCAATGATAGTGTGTTTTTTGAAGTAATTCAGCTTTTGAAATTTAATTATGATATTGAATTAATAAATTTGGAAGATAGCAAAAATCCCAATAAAATGCGTACTTTTGACTATATTTTAACGAATGATTTTTCACAATATTCAAACAATCTTTTAATCAATGAGCTTGAAAACGACAAAGATTTCGATTGTAAAAAATTAATGAAAAACAACACGAAAATCGCTTCCTATTGTATAATGAAAACAAATTTATTTGAAAAAGCAGGATTTTTGGCACTAAAATCTTGGCAAATGGAAAATCGAAAAATATACATTTTAAAAAAGGCAATAAAATGAAAACAATAATCTCTCCATCAATCTTATCGGCAGATTTTGCAGATTTGAAAACCGATATAAAAAGGGTTGAACCTTACGTAAAATGGCTGCATATAGACGTGATGGACGGGCATTTTGTACCTAATATTTCGATAGGTGTACCTGTTGTAAAATCAATCAGAAAAATAACGAATTTGGTTTTAGATACTCATTTGATGATAGAAGAACCAATAAAATACGTTGATGCTTTTTGTGATGCTGGGTCTGATTTGATTACTTTTCATTACGAAGCAACAAAAGAAAACACAACAAAAACTATAGAAAAAATTAAAGAAAGAAATGTTTTAGTGGGTTTGTCGATAAAACCAAAAACTCCTGTTGAAGAAATAAAAGAATATATCGATTTAGTGGATTTGGTTTTGGTAATGACAGTTGAACCGGGGTTTGGCGGTCAAAAATTTATGAATGAATGTACAGATAAAATTGCAAAAATCAAACAATATTCTAAAAATCCAAATTTAATTATTCAAATTGATGGCGGAATAAACGACAAAACAGCAAAAATCTGTACGGAATTGGGGGCAAATTCTTTGGTTGCGGGTAGTTATATCTACAATTCTTCTAATATTAAACAAGCAATAGAAAAACTAGGTTAAAATGCTCTTTGTCTTCCTTTTAAATACCCTTTTCACTTACATGGTTTGCTCTTTTTTCAAAAACTTCTCTGTCTTTTTTGTCGCATTTTTCGCTCTTGTGGTCTTAAATTCAGAACTTCTTTCTCTTTTTTCTTCTTTTGATACTTTTCATACTGCTTTTTTGGTTGTATTTGAAACTGTCATTTTGTATATCTTTTTCTTAAAAACAAAAACAAAACCATATACCATAAACTTAAATTCAGAATTTCAAAAAATCAAAAACGCTCTAAAATTGGATAAAGCCTTGCTTTTTACTTCTCTTGCTTTTCTTTTTATGCTTGTTAGCTTCTTTTTCCTTTCTCTTTTAGTTCCCCCACTAGAACCTGACGCACGCTCTTATCACTTTGTACGTATATTTTCATATATCAAACAGGCAAATTTCTCTCACTTTTTAACAAACGAAGTAAGAAATATCGCTATGCCTTTTAATTCAGAAGTCCTTTATTCATACTTTTATTTATTCAAAAAAAATGATGTAGGTTTCGGGCTTTTTTCTTACTTTTCATTTATTAATGCGGTTTTTCAGTTGTACTTGATTGCAAAAAACCTTAAATTTTCAGTGAGAAAATCCTTGTTTACTGTTTTTTCTATTTCTTCAATGGGAGCTGTTCTTGTTCAAATCCCATCTTTGCAGACTGATGTCGTTGTTGCTTCACTTGTTTTAACTTCTCTTAACCTTGTTGTATCTGTCAAAAATTCAACTCAGCCTAAAACTCTTTTGTACTTTTCGTCATTGGCATATTCTCTTGCTTTGGGTACAAAAACCACATCATTTTTCATTTTGCCTTCTTTTTTCATTCTTCTTTTTTATTTCTTAAAAACCAAAAAACACCTCTTTTCCTACATTTTCTTTTTGATTTTAAACTTCTTTATTTTTTCTTCTTACAACTATATCTTGAATTTCCTAGACTTCCATAGCTTTTTTGCCCCTTTGAATTTGAGGGTGGAGCATAAAAGCAATTTCAATGATTTTTTTGACAATATAAAATACTTTGCAGTCGATTTTGTTGGAAATAAAATTGCTTGTCTTTTTCATTTGCCTATAAAAAATACTGCAGCAATTCCGTTTGATGAAAGAACGGTTGGGTTTTCATTTTTGGGTATTGTTGGGTTTTTGATGGGTGTATTTTCTTCTTGCTTTAGAAATTTTAAAAACAAAAGAAATAGAACGGTTCTAGTTTTTGCAGTTGTATTTTTGTTGAATTTTTCAGTTGTTTGCTTTTATTTTTCTTATTCTCCATATATCGTTAGGTATTTTGTGACTTTTGTCTTATTATCAGGGGTTTGCGTTTCAAATTTGTACAATATAAAATTTTTAAAAAACTTGATACTTTTTTTGTGTATATTGAATTTGTTTTCGTATTCGATATTTTCGACACGTTTTCCTATTTGTTATCTTTTAAAAAATCATGACAAAAAATCAATAATACTAAACCAAGAAGACGAAGCTATAAAAATTCAATACGGGTTTTTGGATATTTTTGAAACAAAATTTGAAAAAAAAGACAAAATCGCAATAATTGATGAAGATTATTTTTATGAAATAAAACAATTGATGAATTTTGGCTACAATATTGATGTTTTAGTTTTGGATGAATTGAGTAAAGAAACTTTGTCGAAGTATGATTATTTGGTTTTTCGATTTTACAATGAATTTTCAAATAATTACAAATATTTTGGCAAAAATTCAAACTACAAGTGCAATTACATTATAAAAAAATACAAAAACGAAGACTTTCCGATAGCCAAAAGGTGCTATTTTAATGGAGAACAGTTGAACAAATTTGGGTTTTATTTCGATGAAAAGTTAGATGTAAAAAATAAGAGTTTATACGTTTATAAAAAAATAAAATAATATAAAATTAAAAAACAGGAAAAAATCCTGTTTTTTAAAATTAAACTAAACCGAGAACTTTCTTGTACCAACTGAATGTTTCTAATTCTAGTCCGTTAAATGTAGTTTTCAAACAT
>CAKURN010000175.1 GCA_934675695.1 uncultured Candidatus Melainabacteria bacterium
CAGAAGAACAATTCAAAAAATCTCTAGAAGTTTGTAAATCACTAAACATCACTGCAATCGTGATTATCGGTGGTGACGATTCTAATACAAATGCTTGTCTTCTTGCTGAATGGATGAGAGCAAACAACACAGGTATCAACGTTATCGGTTGCCCAAAAACAATCGATGGCGACCTTAAAAACGACCAAATCGAAATTTCATTCGGTTTTGATACTGCAACAAAAACTTATGCAGAATTAATCGGAAATATTCAACGTGATGCAAATTCTGCAAAAAAATACTGGCACTTTATTAAATTAATGGGAAGAAGTGCTTCTCACGTTTGTTTAGAAGTTGCTCTTGAAACTCAACCAAACATCACTTTAATTGGTGAAGAAGTTGAAAACAAAAAACAATCTCTAGATGAAATTGTTACATATATGTCAAACATCATTGCAAAACGTGGAAACAATGGCAAAAACTTTGGTATTGCACTAATTCCTGAAGGATTAATTGAATTTATTCCAGAAATGAAAACAATGATTGCAACATTGAATGATTCTCTTGCAACTTTAGAAAAAGATTCAAATTACCAAAACGCTTCACAAGAAGAAAAATATTCAATCATAACATCAAAACTTGATTCTGATTCTGCAAAATTGTTCAATTCTCTACCATCAACCATAAAAGCTCAATTGCTAATGGATAGAGATCCTCATGGCAATGTTCAAGTTTCTAAAATTGAAACTGAAAAATTGTTGATTGAAATGATTGAAACAAAATTAAAAGAAATGAAAGCAAACGGTACATATACAGGCAAATTCTCATCTCAAGCTCATTTCTTCGGATATGAAGGCAGATGTGCAATGCCTTCAAACTTTGATGCTGATTATTGCTATTCATTGGGATACAATGCTTTTGCTTTAATCCAATCAGGTTTGACTGGTTATTTGTCTTCAATTAAAAACACAACTAAAAAAGCTTCTGAATGGGTTGCAGGCGGTGTACCTCTTACTATGATGATGAATATGGAACGTCGTCATGGTGAAATGAAACCTGTAATTAAAAAAGCTCTTGTTGAACTAGATGGACCGGTATTTAAAGCTTTAGAAGAAAATAGAGAAAAATGGGCAATGAACGATTGTTATATTTTCCCTGGAGCAATTCAATATTTTGGACCTGCTTCTGTTTGCGATATTACAACAATCACTTTGCAATTAGAACAAGAAAATAAACTTGTTGGTGTTTAAAAATTAAACAAAAAATTAAAAGACAGGTTCAAAATTGAGCCTGTCTTTTGTTAATATATTTTATTTAAAAGATTTTAACTTAACTATAAATTTTGGCTAAAATTTATTTAAGAAAAGAAATGTCCACGTTTAGAATCTAGCGTAATTCTATCAAATGAATATAGTGCCGCTGGGCGTTTTGACACTGATTTTGTAAATTCATTTGTTTCAACGAGAATGTTTGAAGAAAGCATTTTCTTTCTAAAGTTTCTTTTATCTAGTGTTTTTTTCAAAATCAATTCGTAAGATTTTTGCAATTCAGTTAATGTAAATTTTTTAGGTAACAACTGAAATGCTATAGGACATAACTCTAAACGTTCTCTTGTGCGTTTAAGGGAATATTCAATAATTTCTTTGTGGTCAAAAGCAAGAGATGGAAGTTTGTCTACTTCATGCCATTGGATATCTGAAACGCCTTCTGTGTTTTTGATATCTAGTTTTATATCTTCTGCTCTTAATAGTGCAAAATAAGCACAAGTAATGACACGAGCGTTTGGATAACGAAGCGGATCACCAAATGTGTAAAGTTGCTCTAGGTAGATGTTTGATACAGTTGTTTTTTCTTTCAATACCCTTAATGCCGCATCGTCAATGTTTTCCGACAAACGAATAAAACCACCGGGGATAGACCACTTTCCTCTGAAAGGTTCATTTACACGTTTTACCAACAAAACTTTTAATTTGTTATTATGAATTGTCAAAATTACAACGTCGACTGTAACTTCATGTGTTTTAGTTTCCGCAAAGGTTCTCATAGCCTCATTTTATAACAAAATTTTATAAAATGCAAATTTTACACTTATTCTATAATTCTTCCATTAAACTGTTCAAGCATTTCTTGAACTTTTGAACTGTAGTGTTTTTTTTCATTTTGGGGTGTTTCTTCTTCTTCGTCTTCTTCTTCTATTTTTTCTATATTTTGAGAAGCTTGATTTTGTGGTTTTTGAGGATAAGAAGAAGGTTGTTGTTCTGGTCTTTGGGGTTGTCTAAATCTAGGTTTTACTTCTATGTATTTTGTATTTGAATCAACTTTAATCAATTCGATACTATAATCCGGATACAGATTTTTAACCGTTGTTTCAAGCATAGCAAGTTTTGTAGGCAATTTTGCTTGAACAAGAGCGTTATCATGGGTGAAGCCTAGTGTGATTGTTTTGTTTTCAACTTTGATTAGTTTAGCTGTTCCGCTGTATAAAGCTCTTGTTGGTAGAGATGGAATAGCTGATAATACATTTGACCAAATTTGAGCTCCATCTTGATTTTGGGCAATTTCAGATGGGATTGGAGAAGTTTCTGTGTTTGGTTGAATGGATGGTTTTTGAATTTGCGTGGGTTGTGGTGGTTGAGTTTGGGGTTGTTGTTGGGGTTGGGGTTTTGTTGGTTGTTGAATTGGTGCTTGCATTAAAACAGCCTGTTGAATTTTTGGTGTTGAATTTATTTGAGGAGTTTTAATTTGAGGTTGAATATTTGTAGTCAAATTAATTTTGCATGCTGAAATAGCTGCCAATTCAGCCCATAAATAAGGATTTGTAGATACTTTTATTTCTTTATAATATTCAATAAAGGTGTTTAGAATTTTGAATATTTTATCTTTGTCAAAATTAAGAGCTTTTATTTTATCAAAATCTTCATTTGTTAAAATCGTAAAATCGGAAATTTTTTCTGTAGAAGTTGAATTTATAACAAGAATAACGTTTCTTAAAAATTCTATAAAGTTTTCTGTAAGATTTCTGGGCTCGTTTCCTTTTGCATAAATTTCATTAATGTCTTTTATTGAATTTTCGATGTTTTCATCTACGATATCTTTTAATAAATTTAACAAAACATTAAAATTTATTTTTCCAAGCAAGTCTTCAATTATTTCTTTTGTTATTTCTTCTTTTGTGCTTAGAATGCTCACTTGGTCTAATAAAGCAAGAGAATCTCTCATTCCGCCTGATACGTTTTTTGCGATTGTATATAGAGCGGAATCGGTGATTTTTATGTTTTCTAAATCAGAAATTTTTCTAAGTCTTTTTGTTATGTCTTCTGTTGTTATTCTTCTAAAATCGAACCTTTGGCATCTGGAGATGATTGTTTCTAAGACTTTGTGTGGTTCTGTTGTTGCAAGAATAAAAATAACGTTTTTTGGAGGTTCTTCAAATGTTTTTAACAACGCATTAAAAGCATCATTTGATAACATGTGTACTTCATCTATGATAAAAATCTTGTATTTGCCATTTATTGGTGCATATTGGACTTGGGAGATTAGGTCTTTGGCATCTTGTATACCACGATTTGATGCTGCGTCAATTTCTATAACATCTAATCCTGTAGCGTTTGTTATATCGATACAACT
>CAKURN010000176.1 GCA_934675695.1 uncultured Candidatus Melainabacteria bacterium
GATATATACTCTCAAAATATTTATGAAGTAATTGAAAATAATATAAGGAAGCATGTTTTAATTATATACAATATCTCTGAAAATCATTATGTAGGACTAACAGTTAATACTGCTGAATCAAATAATCTAACATACATCGAATCTATAAATATATTACACTTTTGAAGATTAATTTCAATAAATATCTTGACTCTCGCCCCAAAATATCTTATAATATAATTACATTTAGAGTTGCACATCGAAAGATGTGGAAGTTGTTTTTCAAAGACCAGGTTAACCTAGTCTTTGCTTTTTGTAATAATTTCAAAGGAGGTTCTTGAATTTTTGTTAGTATTTTTGCACCTTTCTCCCTAATTGTATAATCCGGAAACTCGAGTGCAAAATCAACTATATCTAATACTCGAGCATTATTTTTGAGAATTTTAAGAGTCGAAATTGCTTCTAAAAACCAATAAAAAGCAAAAACTTTTTTATTTTTAGCATGACTTTTTTTAGTTTTCGGTTCATTTGAATTTAAAATTTCTTTTATCTCATCTATTAGTTTTGTTGTTTTTGAAATTAAATCATCAAAAATATAATCAATAATTTCTTGATTTTCTTCTAAAATTGAACAAACCGCTCTAGAAACATTGGGATTTATGTCTATTATTGCATTTAAAATTTGTTCTTTGGAAAAATCATTCATAAAAAAATCTGTTTTTTGTTTTGAAATTTCTTCTAATTTTATTGCAGTAATTTCACGAATAGGAGTAGAGTGATTTGTTAAATGGTAAATTAAAATTTTAAAATCTTCTATGTTTTCGATTTTTTCTATATTAATTATTGAAGAAATTTTTACAAAATCGTCTAATTCTTCGTTTTTTAGATTTTCAAAAATTTCAGAATATGTGTAATCTTTTTCAAAAATTTCATTAGTCATATTTACTATTAAACCATAACAAAATTATTGAGCAAAAACAAAAAAACAAGTTTTATAATTTTAGTTGTCTTTTTCAAACAAAACATTAAAAAGTTAAAAAAGAAAGGCTAAATATGGATATAATTAAAAAACTATTCACATTCAACAACGATGATACTTCTGCCATAGGTTTGTGCAAATTTAACGATGATTTTTTTAAATCAGTAAATGCAAAACAAAAAGCGAAAAACAAACTCAAACAAGAAGCAACGCTTTCTCAAATGTTAAGACGAGCATATTAAATATTAATAAAAAACTTTATGTTATGTACAATAAAAGGAATAACAATACCCAATATCATACCACAGAAAACTTCTAGAGGGGTATGACCTAAAAGCTCTTTTAATGTCGCATAAGGTTTTATTTCTTGATTGCGTTGTATAAATTCATCAACGAGGCGATTTAATGTTGCGGCAGTTTTTCCTGCAGCCCTCCTAAGTCCTGCAGCATCTTGCATAATAACGAGAGAAAAACCAAGAGAAACTGCAAACAACATTGAATCCAGCCCTTGAATAATTGCAACAGAAGTAGAAAGTGCAATTACACCTGCTGTGTGAGAACTGGGCATGCCACCTGTTGTCGTAAAAACTTTGAAGTTGATTTTTTTGTGCATACACAAATACGTAACAACTTTAATAAATTGAGCAATAAACGCAGCCAACAAACCGCTAAGTAATGCTTCATAACCTGTATTAAAAAAAACGAAATTCTCCACTTGTTTTCTACTTTCTAATTTTATTGCTCAACATTGTATATATATAATCAAATATTTCTGATTTTATATTCATTTCTGTTAGTATAGCATGGTTTTTATTTATTAGGCTATAAAAAATATTTTTTGCTTCATCTAATCCATACGCTTTTACATAAGTCATTTTATTTTCTATAGCGTCTTTTCCAGCTGTTTTTCCAAGCTCATCGCTCGTTAGCGTATAATCAATAATATCATCATAAACTTGAAACAAAATGCCAAAATTATCTGCATAGTCTGCAAGTTTTTTTAGTTTTTCTTTTTGAACGTTTGCAATTTTTGCACCCATCAATATTGCACACTTAAACAAAGCACCTGTTTTAAATTTGTGAATATATTTAAGATTTTCTATATTTATTTCTTTATTTTGAGCTTCAATATCAGCAATTTGTCCTGCAACGATACCTTTTGCACCCGAAGCAATCAAATAATCTCTAACAATATCAAGAACAATTTCTTTAGAAATAGTAGTTGGAGTTTTGTCTATAATCAACTGTGCACCAAAAGAAATAAGAGCATCTCCTGCAAGAACCGCTGTTGCTTCTCCAAAAACCTTGTGGTTGGTAGGTTTTCCACGTCTAAGATCATCATTATCCATACAAGGCAAATCATCGTGAATAAGACTATAAGCATGCATCATTTCTAATGCACAAGCAGCAGGCATAATTTCGTTTTCTTTTGCACCAAAAATCTTAGCGATTTCAAGTGCCATTATTGCTCTTAATCTTTTTCCGCCAAGCATTGTCGTATATTCCATAGAATCCCAAATGAGAGAAGAATAAGACGACTCTTTTTTATATTCATCAAAAAAATTCTTTAATTCTGTTTCAATTTTTTCTTTGTATTCAAGGTATTTTTGATTACTCATTTTCTTCTCCAATTTTTTGATTTAATGTATTTCTTGCACTTTGGCGTTTTCTTTTAGAAATTTTTGTTACAACTCTAGAACCGACATTTTTATTTAACAATTCTTTTTTTATGCTTCTTTTTGAAATTGTTTTTTTATATTCTAAAGTTTCTTCTAAAAACAAAAGATAGCTTTCGTATCTTGTTTTTTCTATTTTATCCAGATTGTCTACAATGCCGCATATACCAAGGTCTTTTGAATTGTGGATACAATCTGAAAATTTGCAATTTTTGAATTTTTTTAAATCATCAAACAATTCAACAAGCTTATTTGGCAATATAAAATCAAATTTTAAACATGAAAACCCCGGGGTATCAGTGATTTTGAAATCGTTGTATGTAATAATTTCTGAATGTCTTGTTGTGTGACAGCCTTTTTGTGTTTTTAAAGAAACATTTCCTACTCTAGCATTAAAATCAGGAATTAAAGCATTGACAAGAGTCGATTTCCCAACACCACTAGAACCTACAAGTACTATATTTTTGTTTTTTATGTATTGTTTTAAATCATCTAAATCAAGATTGTTTTTTGCACTAATAAAAAATGTTTTATATCCCAAAGATTCATATATTTTTGAAATTGTTTTTTTAGAAGTATCAATATCATTTTCCAAATCTTCTTTATTAAAACAAATTACACAATCTATATTATAATATTTTAAATAAATTAAATATCTGTTAAGTTGAACAAAATCAAGACTAGGTTCTTTTAGAGAAGAAACAACGAGAGCCAAATCAATATTTGCAGTTTTAGGACGAAGTAAAAAATTTTTCCTTGTTTTTAAAGTTGAAATAAATTTTTTATCATCACTCAATTCTACAAAATCGCCAACAACAATTTCTATCTTTTGCTTTTTTAAAACATCACGCAATTTGCAAACGTATTCAATGTTATTTGAATCTTTTACGTAATAAAAATCAGAGTGAATTTTATAAACCTGAAACTGCATAAAATAATTC
>CAKURN010000177.1 GCA_934675695.1 uncultured Candidatus Melainabacteria bacterium
TGCATAACCGGAAGCCAAAGAAGCTGAGTTTGTTTGTCTTCCATCTGCAACAATTAAAACTTCTGCAGTTGAATTTGAATTGATTTTTTTTGAAAAATCATTTTGAATAATTAACCCTAATTGAGAATTTTTTAGGTCAATATCGTGTTTTAGTTCTTTTGGGGTTTTTACAAATTTTATTTTATTAAACCAATTTGAATTGTAAAACCTGGAAACAAGTTCTCTAGAATAATAACTATCATCGTAATTCAAAACAGACATATCGATATTTCTGACTTCCAGAGTCAATGCTTGAGCAAAAATAAAAAGCTGAATTATAGGAGGAAAAACAACCAAAGCCCTATTTTTTGGGTCTTTAAAAATAGATAAAAATTCTTTTTTAATTAGTGCAATCAGTCTTGTTATTTTATCTTTTTGCATTTTTCTAACCTTAAATCAATATTAAAATACACAACAAAAAACAACATCATCCCCAAACTCAAAAGAAAAATAGAATTAATTAAAATTATTTTAAAGATACTACCTGCCATAAATTCACTCTGTATAAAAATAATGAAATATCGAGGAGGCAATATTGATGTTATATATTGAAAAATTTTAGGCATAGAATTAATAGGATAAATCAACCCTGACATCATTAATGCAGGCAAAAGTCCAAAAGAAAGTGCCATTTGTGAAGAAGAAAATTGTTCTTTAAAGTTGGAACTTATAGTTAAGCCTACACCCAAACAACAAAAAAGATACAATCCCCCAACAAAAAGCAATATAAAAATATTTCCTCGAAAAGGTATTTGAAAAATATAAATACAAACCAAAATATTAAAAACAAAAGACAAAAATCCCAAAGCAAAATAAGGTACATATTTTGATAATACAAAATCAATTTTTCTAATATTGGTACTAAAAAGCCCTTCTATTGTGCCTCTTTCCCATTCTCTAGATATAACAAGAGCCGTTAACAGCATTCCAATTAAATTCATTGTAATTGCAAGTGACCCTGGCAAAATAAAATAATGAGAATTTATATCTTGGTTGTACCAAAAACGAACTATAGGTTGAAGTAGTGGCTGTTTTAATTTGTATTTAAAATCTGAAATATTAAGCCAATTTGAAACAATTTCTAAAGTGTAATTTGTTACATAATTTGCAAGATTTGCTTCAGAACCATCAGTTATAACAAAAATCTGTGCTTCATTTTCTTTTTCTAAATTAGTGACAAAATCATTTGGAATAACAATTCCGCCTTTTAATTTTGAATTTTTGATTTTATTGTACATTTTTTCTTTATCAAAAAAATATTGCGTTTTTACGTATTTACTTTTGTCAAAAGAAGAAATTAAAGTAGAAAGTTTTGGATTTATATCGTCGTTTTTTATTCCCAAAGTAACGTTTACGGTATCTAAATTCACTCCATATCTATATAAAATCAAAATTACAATAGGCAAAATAAAAGCAATCAAAATAGAAGAAAAATCTCTAATGATTTGGTAAAATTCTTTTTGAATTAATGCAAAACATATTTTCATCTTTGTCATTGTTTTTGCCTTGCTTGTTTAATCATTTCAATAAATGCCTGATGCATTGTTTTTGTGTTCGATTTTTTGATTATTTCAGAGGGTTTATCCAGTGCTATAATTTCTCCGTTATAAAAAAGTGAAATATTATCACAAAACCTCGCCTCGTCCATAAAATGCGTTGTAATTAAAACACTCACACCAATATCAGCTAGAGATTTTATGTGATTCCAAAATTCTTTTCTTTGGATTATATCAACACCGGAAGTAGGTTCATCTAAAAACAAAACAGGCGGTTCGTGGATTAATGCACAAGCTAAAGACAATCTTTGTTTAAAACCTAAAGGCAAAAATGACGAGATTGTATTTTTGTATTCATTTAATTCAAAAATACTAAGCATTCTTTTGATTTTTTCTTGTTTATTTTTTCCATCTAAACCATAAGCGCCTGCAAAAAAATTCAAATTATCCAAAACCGTAAGACGAGAATAAAGTGAAAATTTTTGTGCCATATATCCTATATAACTTCTTGCCAGTCTAGATTCTTTTTCAACGTCTTTTCCCATAATATAGCCTTTTCCTGAAGTTGGCTTTATTAAAGCACACATCATTTGAAACGTTGTTGATTTTCCGGCACCATTTGGCCCTAACAAACCAAAAATCTCTCCACGCTTTATGCAAAAAGAATTGTTTTTTACAGCCCAAAAGTCGCCAAATTTTTTTGATAATTTATCTGCAACAACAACGCATTCTTTATTGTGTTCAACGATATGATAGTTTTTTGCAACCAAAGAAGGGTGTTTAACGTATCCTCCCATTAATTTTATTACTTTTTGTTCAAAAACTTCATAGTCATTACCTAATTTTTTTGTATCACCACTAAATATTATTTTTCCTTTATCTAAAATTACACTAAAATCAAAATTATACGCTTCATCTAAATAAGAGCTTGACCAAATGACGCTTGTTTCTTTGTTTTTCATATTTTTAACCAAATCAAGCAATTCAAGCCTACTCAATGGGTCGACTCCAACAGACGGTTCATCAAGTACAAGAAGTTTGGGTTCGCCCAAAAGTGCACAAGCAAGCCCAAGTTTTTGTTTCATTCCTCCGGACAAGTCTTTTGCAAGCCGATTTTTAAAAGGTTTTAGGGTAGTAAATTCCAATAATTTTTCAAAATCATTTTTTGCATTTTTTAGTTTTGCATACAAATTCAAATTTTCAATTACGGTTAAATCTTCATATAGACCGAATTTTTGAGGCATATAGCCGGTTTGGCTGAGTATTTTAGATTTTTGTTTTAAAGGCTCAAACCCAAGAGTAGAAATTTTTCCGCAATCATAACACAACAATCCGATAACAAGCCTCAAAAGTGTAGTTTTACCTGAACCATCAGCACCCAAAAGTGCAACTGTAGCACCTTTTTTAAGTGAAAAATTTATATTTTGAAGAACTTTTGTAGTATCAAATTTTTTTTCTAAATTTTCTATTGTTACAAAATCACTCATCACAAAGCCTTATTTGAACAGTTACAGGCATTCCTTGTCTTAAAAAATCATCAATATTGTCTATATATATCCTTAATCTATACATTAAATCGACTCTCAGGTCTTTTGTTTGTACGGTTTTTGGGCTAAATTCAGCAACAGGCGAAATATAACCTATTTTTCCTTTATAACATTTCTTTTTGCCTGTTTTTTTATCAATCGTATCTGTCAATATATCGGCTTTCATTCCGAATTTTATATTTCCTAAGTCTTTTTCATTTACATAAGTTCTAACCCACATAGGGCGAAACAAATTCAAAACATAAACAATCTGCCCTGCTTGTATTCTTGCACCTTTTTCTTGTGCACGTGTAGAAATAATCCCGTCTTGCGGAGCATAAAGACGAGTGTAATCCAGTTGATTTTTGGCATATTCTTTTTGTGCTTTATCTTGTTTTAATTTTGCTTCGTAAAAATTTTTGTTATTCAAAAGAGTCGTACATTCTTCTTTTGATACGATTTCATCCTTACATAAAGGAAGATTT
>CAKURN010000178.1 GCA_934675695.1 uncultured Candidatus Melainabacteria bacterium
GTATCGATTTTTCTATTTGCATATCAGCATCTAAAATTGGAATATTGTTTTTGAATGCAACATTCAATCTACCTTGTATTGTGCCTTTTTTGAATGTTTTTTCTTTAGTAAATATATTCAAAAATTCACAAGGCATCTGTCTTGCAAAATAAAAACCCATATTATCAATTTCGCCATTTAGTTTCATTTTTCCATTTAAAACTAAAATTGGCTTCAATATAGTGCCACGTTGCATATTAGAAGAAATATAGTAGTTTATATTTTTGATATCTAAAACATCTCCTTTAATGTTAAAATCACCCTTAACGGCTCTATCATAGTTCATTAGAGCAGATTTTGAATTGTTAACATTAAGATCAACCCCTTTTGGTACACCAGCTAACCAAGTTATATCCATAATACCGTTTTTTGATTTGTATGTAATTTTTGTTTTTGTAGGCTTAGAAAGGCTGATTTTTATATTCGGAAGCAAAGGGGAAAGATAATTTTTCAAAAATTCATTTGAAATCATCGTTCTAACATCAATATTTGAATCAAAAGTCTTGTAGTAGTCTTTTATATTGCCTGTAATATTCACAGTATTATTTTTATCTTTTCCATAAAAACCGACCAAGTCGACAAAATCGATTCTATCTTTTGAAATATTGATTTTACCCTTTTGAATATTGATTGGAAGATGAGTGATATCTTTTATATTTGCTTTTGTATTGTCAACTGTTATGTATCCTGTTAAATTGTTGTTTAGAGAATTTACATCAAATTTTACGCTACCGGAAGGAGAATTTAAAGGAGAGAGAAGTTCTTTTCCATTCGGGATAATGAAATTTGAATTTATCAATGCAAAAACGTCTTTCAAGTAGAATTTTTTAGATTTCGCATTTAAAAATACAGTATTTTTGTCAATTTTAGAAGTCAAAATCAATTTGAATTTATGTAGATTTTTGCAAAATCTGAATTTTTGTCTGAAATTTTACCATCTAAAACAAATGCCAATTCTTTAAAATCTTTTTTGCAATTTAATTTTATGTTGTTTGCATTAATCGAAAGAATAGTGTTGTTCGGTTGTTTATATGTAACAAAAAAATCATTCAACCTAATATCAGAATCAAACAAATCAATATTATAATCGAATTCCGTTTTTGTTTGTTGATTGTTTTTGATTTCTAAAGCTTCTAACAATTCATCGGTTTTTAAAACTAATTTTTTTGCAAGTAGTTTTTTTAATTTAATATTTTTGTCAAAAATAGAAGAAAAATCAACAGAAAGACTAAAATCATCTAAAATAGCCAACTCTTTTGAATTTTTTGTTAATTTTAATTTCTTTATATCTAAATCAACTTCCGGTTTTAGTTTAGTTTTTAATTTTGGGCTATCAATCACTAAATCCAAACCAAAATTGTCTTTCATAGCAGAAGAAATATAATTTTGAAGTTTAGAAGAATTTAAGATTTTGTTTGGCAAATAAAGATAAGAAGCAATCAAAATCACCGTCATAATAACGACAAAAAATACACAAAAAATTAGAAATTTTAATAGATTTTTCCTGTTCATAATATTCAAATTATAGCATAAATCAATTTTGTAATTGAATTGTTTAAAAAGCAAAATAAAATACAAACAATTTATGGTAGAATGTTTTTATGAAAAAAATACTTGCTATAGCTATTTTTACAAATTTTTTGTTGATGCAGACGGCTTTTTGTCAGAATGTAACAGTTTACAAAGAAAATGACAAATTCGGACTTGCAAACAAAACGGAAAAAATAACAGAACCTATATATACAAAACTAATAAAATTAAAAGACGAGTCATACATTTGTTTATATAAAGACAAATTCGGCATAATATCAAAAGACGGGAAAATGCTCGTCGAACCCAAATACACAACAGCTCAGAGGTTTGTTGGAAGATACGCAAAACTGGGTCATAGGGGCAGATATCTTTTGTTTGACGAAACAGGAGATACTATTTTAGATGACGATTATTCTGATATTATGCTTTTATATGGAAAAATGTTTTTAATCAAAAAAAACTACAAATATGGTCTTGCAACTTTTGATGGAGATATTATACTTGCACCCGTTGCAGATGATATTTATATGCCAAAAGCAAACGTACTCAAGATTTCAATTGACGGAGAGTGGTACGAAATCGTTCACAATTCAAAAGATGAATTAGAACTGCCAAAAGAATTAGAAGTATTGGAAAGAGATAAAAAGAATTTTTCAATAACAAAAGTTGTTGAAAACCCTGTTGCATCAGCAGGTTACGGAATGATTAGTGCAAGTGATTATTTTATAAAAGTATTTTCATCAATTTCTCCAGCTTACGAAACAACAATCGATGAATTGGTTTTAAGCCATGGAGCAGATACCGCAAATATACTTATAAAATCCGGTTGGCTTATAAAATTTCCTGTTGTTTATGCAAAAAATTACATAAATAACATAAAAACCCCAAATAATGGCCCATTATCAGATGTAAAAGCAAATTTAAAAAACAAGATAAACTAATTTTTTTCAATTTTTAGTCAATTTATTTATATAAAATGTTTTTATATAAATACACAGATTAAAAACAGGACAAAAATGCAACCAGTTTATAACGATACAAAAGCAAAATTGCTTTATAGGGATTTTGAGTCAGCTAGTTCTAATCCATTTAAAACTAATTATGATAAAAAATTATTAGATATTGATAATAGTAAATTAGAACAGTTAAAAGAAGATAAAGTCGAATTACAAAAATCAAACGATAAATACAGTCTTGATGATGGAAAAATCTCCTCAAAAGACAAACTTGTTAATTTTGCAAAAGGGATAATAACGCCACTAACAACAATTTTAAAATCACCAAAGAATATGTTAATTGGAGCAGCAAGTTTTCTTGCAGTTAGTGCACTAAGCGTTGCAACGGGTGGTGCGATAGCACCGATACTTGTAACAATTGGTTTAGCAGGCGGAGGAATTCAATTTGCAAAAAGTGCCTATAAAGCACTAAATGCCAAAACAGATGAAGAAGCAAAAAAAGCTTGGCAAGGAATAGGCAGTGGAACATCAGCTATTGCCGGTTCAATATTTGGTGCAAAAACAGCAGCAAAAAATGCAGGCATCACCAATGCTAAAAATATGAACCATATAGAAGCTACAATTGCTTGTATTAAAAACACACCAAAAGCAATAAATAAATCATTTAAAACTTTTACAAGCGGGGAATTTTTAGCTAATTTGGGTATAAAAAAACCTTCTATAACAAAAGAAGATAAAAATTCTACAAAAAACAAAACAGAAGAAAATAAAACAGCAACTTCAAATGAAACTTCTACAGAAGTAAAACAAGAAACCAAAAATAACGAAAATTCTATTAAAAAAGAAAAAGTAGAAATAAAAACAGAAGAAAATAAAACAGCAACTTCAAATGAAACTTCTACAGAAATTAAGAAAGAAACAAAGAATAACGAAAATTCTATTAAAGAAGAAAAAGTAGAAATAAAAACAGAAGAAAATAAAACAGCAACTTCAAATGAAACTTCCACAGAAA
>CAKURN010000179.1 GCA_934675695.1 uncultured Candidatus Melainabacteria bacterium
CAACATCTAAGCCTTTTATATTTCTGAGTGTCGCTATAAATTCACCCAAATCAACTAAGTAATTTTTGTTCGTATTTATATTGGGTATTGCAACATAGCCGATTCTTGTCGGTATATCTTTTTTTGATAAATATTGTGCAAACTGTTTTAGGGCTGTGTTTGGCTGTCCTGTTAGTTTTTTGTGCAATTCTATATCAATATGTTTTATATTCAACAAAACCAAATCTGTATACATGAGCATTTTATCCAACTTAGCAAAATCAGCAGCATTGGTTAAAATCCCTGATGTATCGAGTGTAGTCTTCAATTTTAATTCTTTTGCTCTTTTAAAAATTTCTGTTACAAAATCAATCTGCACTAACGGTTCTCCACCTGAAATCACTACACCACCGTTTTTTACGAAGTTTTCAACTTGGAGTATTTTTGAAATGATTTCTTCAACGTTCATTTTTTTGTTTACGGTGTGGCTGAATGTTTCAGGCGAATTGCAGTATAGGCAACGCATATTGCAGCCTTGGAGCTTTATTAAAAAACTTGTTTCATTGATTATAGAAGTAGAACAACGCTCTATTGAATGTACGTTTCCAAATATTTCAGCCAATGTTTTACTCCTTATTGTTTTTAGTGTTTTAATTGAAAGATTGAATTCTTGATGCCTATTTCAATATCGTTTCACCTGATTGAGGTGTTACGTTTTATACATCTGACAGATGGATAGACATTATTTAGTTTTAAATGTCCGCGAGAGGATTCGAACCTCCGACATTCACCTTAGGAGGGTGACGTTCTATCCATCTGAACTACGTGGACATTCAATATAATATTAGCATAAAAACACATTTTAAAATAGCTCTTGATTTTATTGAGTAATTATTTTAAACTAAATGTGATATAGAATTTGCTCTAACAACTGAGCAGAATCAAGTTGAAAATTGAATATTTTTGGGTTTGTAGCTCAGTTGGTAGAGCAGGTGACTCTTAATCACTTGGTCGTGGGTTCGAGTCCCACCGGACCCAAATTTTTACTTCTATTCAATGAATAATTTTTAGTATTCCGGTGGGAGCAACCGCTTCGCTTTTGCCCTCTCAGAAAATGCTTTAACGTTTTAAAAAATCACAAAAATTGATAACTTTTTTGTTGCTATTTTCTAAATCATTTGTTCTTTTTATGGCAAATTTGGCTTCGTCATAGCGACCAAGTTTTTCTAAAAATATTGATTTGTTATTGTATAAGACCTAAGTTTTATTTTTTAATTCATCTCTTACTGTTTCAATTGCTTTTTCATTGTAATCATAAGCTTTTTGGTATTCTTGTAATTTGTAACAACATAATGACATTGCTGAATTAGACGAATCTATTTCCATTTTTTTATCAATTGATTTTTTAAAATAAATAATTGCTTCATTGTATTTTTCTATGTTGTATAAAAAATATCCTTTTTCATAATCATCAAACATTTCGGTTGGTTCAATTTTTATTATTTTGTTCAATGTTTTTTCTAAATTGTTTTTATCGTTCAATTTTTTATAACATTTCGCAAGCGAACACAAACTATTAATATCATTAAATTTGTATTTGAGAGCTTTTTTGTATAATTCAGCTGCCTTGTTGTAATTTTGAAGTTTAAAATAGCTATCAGCCATATTTGAACATATACTGTTATCAAGCTTGTAGCCTAGTTCAAGAGCTTTGTTGTATTTTTCTAATGCTTCTTTAAACTGTCCAAGATTATATTTTATAATGCCATATAATTTTTGATAATCAAAATTATCTTTTTCAAGTTCTGTTGCTTTATTGAAATCTTTATCAGCATTAATATAATCCTCCTTGCACCAATATATCCAGCCTCTAGCCGCCCAAGGTTTTGATTTATTTCCATATAATTCGATTGTTTTATTTAATATTTTGATTGATTCATCAAAATTGCCAAGTCTTGCGTTTGCATTTGAAGTTAAAATACACAAATCATAGTCGGTTGAATATTTTTTTAGTGCTTGTCTAGCTAATTTTAGTGCATCTTCGTATTTTTGATGTTCAATTTTTTCATTAATTAAATCCTGGTATTCTTTTAATTTCATTTTTGTCTTTCAAAATCAGTTATTTTAGAATTACTTCTCAATTATATTTGCTTTTTCGGGACAACTGATTTTTAAAATTCTAAAGCAATTTATTCATCAATAATTACTTTATATAAGTATACACTAAATCATTTTAAAAAGGATAGAAAATGTCTGTAAATTTTAACACTGCAAAAACATCAGAGCTGTATAATGATTTGCATTTTAAAACAAACAATAATGAAAAAAGATATCAATTTTTAACAAACCCAACATTAAAAACATTACAAACAGACACCGTAGAATTGTCAACAAAAACAGACAAGTATGTTGCCGATGACGGTAAAATTTCAACAGAAGAAAAATTAACAAATTTTGTAAAAGGGATAATTAGCCCAATAACGGCTATGTTTAAATCTCCAAAAGCACTATTAACAGGAGCAATTAGCGTGGCTGGTATGGGTGCTTTAACCATTACAACAGGCGGAGCCATAGCTCCTGCATTAATCACCTTGGGTTTAGCCGGCGGTGCTATTCAACTGGGAAGTGCTGTGTGCAAGGCAACTGCAGCTACAACAGATGATGAAGCTCGTTCCGCTTGGCAAGGTATAGGTGCAGGAACAAGTGCCCTTGTGGGTTCTGTTATTGGGGCAAAAACAGCAGCAAAAGGAGCCAAGATAGCTAATGCGGAAAATATGAATCCTATTGAAGCAACCATCGCCTGCATAAAAAATACTCCAAATTCAATAAACAAATCTTTAAAAAGTTTTACTAGTGGTGAATTTTTAGTTAATTTAAGACTTAAAAAAGCTTCTTCAAATGAAGGAAAAATTTCAGAAGATAAATCAACTCAAGAGAACCAGCAACAACAAAATACCAGAATAAAAGAGCAGCAAGCGGAAAATAAATCAGCTTCAAATACAGAAGCTGATAAAGTAGAAATTGAGCAAACAAAAAGCAATAATATGGTAGATGAAACTCCAAAAATTGAATCCCAAGAGGCTAAAACTACACCAGATTCAAGTGCAAATGAAGTTCAAACAACAGATACTATTCCAGAAGAAATTCAAACACCAGAACAAAATACAAAAATAGAAGAACAACCAAAATCACTAGAAGAAACTACACCCATAGAAAAAACTTCAATAAGCGATAAAAAAGAAGTAGTTGAAGATATCGCATTAAAAGACAAAGGTATCATTCCAGAAGAACAGGTAAAAACCCAAAGCACAACTACAGAAAGACATAAAGACTCAATAGCTGTAGCAGATGATATTTCAGTAACAAATAACACAAAAACAAAAGTGGTTGAAAAACAAGTTGATGGAAAATGGTATACAGATACAATCACCTATGATGTAGATTCCCCAGATGTTCAATCTCAGTGGTTAGATGATGGTTGCGGAAGATTATGGGACGATTATCACTTTAAACTACGTGAAATGCAATTTAATAATGGCGAGCTTTCAG
>CAKURN010000180.1 GCA_934675695.1 uncultured Candidatus Melainabacteria bacterium
CCACATTGCCATAACGCACTACGGAAAAAGAAGTCTCTCTGCCACGAGCATAGGCATTAGCCGCTATAAATAGCTTATCCGATGCCATTTTCGTTGCTCCATATAAATTAACCGGATTAACTGCCTTGTCGGTAGATAATGCCACAACTTTTTTCACGCCACAATCAATACCAGCATCAATAACATTCTGCGCACCGTTAATATTAGTCTTGACTGCTTCACTAGGATTATATTCACAAGCTGGTACCTGTTTTAAAGCAGCTGCATGAATCACATAATCTATCTCGTGAAAAGCTCGATGTAGTCTTTGTGCATCGCGCACATCGCCAATATAAAATCTTAATTTATTAGCATATTCTTTAAACCGTTCTGCCATCTGCCATTGCTTGAATTCATCACGTGAATATATTACTATCTTACGAACATCATAATTATCCAGCAAATACTTAGTCATCTTATTGCCAAATGATCCTGTACCACCGGTTATAAGTATTGCTTTATTTGTAAACATACTACCACTGCCTTTTTTCATTCATTTGCTGTACTTTACAGCTTTCTTAAACACAACCAAAATACATCTATATTACTATTTTCATACCAAACATTATCTAATTTGATGTTCATAGCATTAATTCCATTTACAACTCTATCCACTATTTCTTTATTATCATTTACAACATTAAATATTTTGTATTCTATATCAGCAAATGATTCTTTCACTTTTACTAATAACTTGCTTATATCAATGCTATTATAATTTTCAACTATTTCAAATTCTGCATTCCTGCCACTACCAGCAACAAAATTCATTATGCTATCTGCTGAATTAACATTTTTCACTGGCATTATCAAAACACCATCATCAGCAAGATGGGCATACATAGCTTTAACCTTATCGACAAAGTTTACATTAGCCAGCTCATTAAGATAGCAGCTCATGGTGATTATATTATATTTATTTTGATCTTTTTCTAGTATACTTAGTATATCTTCACCATTAACTACCTCATTAAAATAAGCTTTAGCATCATCTTGGTATTTTTTTTCAGTAACTATCGCCTTTAATTTACCTATTTTAAAACCAATTTTTTTATATTGGTTTTTTAAAGTGAGAAAATCATAGCCAAATAATGGATTTATCCATAAAACATTATCATTTTGTGACTTATTAACCAATTCAAATACTGCTGAAGCTCCTGATACAATTCCTCGCGATTTCCATGCATCGACTCCCCATTTATAAAAGTACACTCGACGCATATTGTTAAAAGCAGCATTATTAGAAGTAATATTGCTATCGCCTAAGGTAACACTGCCAAAATGATGCATAAAGGTATCTTTTGCTAATATCTGTTTCCAGCCAGTTCGGCGATAAACCGTCGATATATCATCATCTACAAATTGTGCCTGTATATAGCAAGGATCTATCAATGCTGCCTCAATCCATTCATGACGATACACTGCCATAAATGGCATCAATACCGGTCGTTCTTCCCACAACAAAGGATTACTATTATTATATCGGGCAGCAAATTTTTCCATTTTGTCTAAATCAGCAAATTTATTTTGATAATCAACCGGTATCCCTTGATTGCATGATACTGCATAATTTTGACAGGTAGGTACTACTGTTATGATATCATCAGCTGATTCAATACATTTGATTAAGTTCTCAAGCCAATGAGGTGTAGCTACCACATCATTAGAAAAACTTACAATATATTTTCCTTCAAACAAGCTAGGAAAAGTCGTTGTGCCCAAGGCATTGTATTTAAAATTTATTTTCTTGGTATTCGGCAAAGATTCAAAATACTGCTCGGTTTCATCACTTGATCCATTATTCCAAGTTATTAATTCTATATCGTCCTTAGAAAAATCTGTATACTTATATATACTTTCAATAGCCGCTTTCGTATATTCAACTTTATTATAACCTGTTACAATTATTGAAGCTTTATACTTATACTGTTTGTTTTTATTTTTCTTTACTTGTTCATGCATTTGCAAAGCCCGATTTAGATATATCGCAGCATTGTTTTCGTTTGTATCATTATCAATAATTTTGTATTGGTTATTTATGATGTTTTTTAAATTCCATGCCAGGTTCATTATTTCCCAACAATAAATACGTAATCTTTTGTTAGGGCTTTCTTTAAAATTGCTAATCGAATTACGCATATTCTTGCAACATATAACTGCCAATGGAGCCAAATGTGCATCAGATTTTGCTAAGGTATTTTCTATACTAAGTAATAGCACTGTCAAATCATCTAATAAGGAAATAACTTCTGCTATCTTGTTATTTTGGCATAATTCATAACCATAATTAACGGCCTCATCTACGATATCTATATTGCGATATAATTTATTTATATCAATATTAATATTTTTTTTCATATCGTGTACCCTTTAACGCTTTAACCTTACTGGATTTGTTAAAAAATCAGCATAAGTTTTTTTCAGTCCATCATCTAAACTAGTTTTATATTTCCATCCCAAAGCAAGCGATTTTGATATGTCTAAAAGTTTTCTTGGAGTTCCATTAGGTTTGCTGGTGTCCCATTCTATTTTACCATTGTAACCAACAACATCAGCAATTTTTTCGGTTAATTGTTTTATAGTCAGTTCTTTACCTGTTCCTGCATTAACAGTTTCATTGCCACTATAATTATTCATCAAGAACACGCATAAATCAGCTAAATCATCAACAAATAAAAACTCTCTTAATGGTGTGCCGTCTCCCCAACAATTAACAAATTTATCGCTTCTTATTTTAGCTTCATGAAATTTCCGTATCAAGGCTGGAATTACATGACTATGCTCCAAATCATAGTTATCGTTAGGACCATATAAATTAGTTGGCATAACGGATATGTAATCCGTACCATATTGTTTATTTAAGTACTCACAATATTTTAAGCCCGATATTTTAGCTAATGCATAAGCTTCATTTGTTTTTTCCAGTGCCGATGTCAGCAGGCAACTTTCCTGCATAGGCTGCGGTGCCATCCGCGGATATATACACGATGAACCTAAAAATTCCAGCTTTTTACAACCATTATTATAAGCAGCATGGATTACATTCATTTCCAGCATCATATTTTCATACATAAAGTCAGCTGGAGCTTCACTATTGGCAACAATACCACCAACTTTAGCAGCAGCTAAGAAAACATATTTGGGGCGTTCGCTTTTAAAAAAGTTTTCTACTTCAATTTGCTGACAAAGATCTAATTCCTGATGCGTTCTCGTTACTATATTATGATAGCCTTGCTTCTGTAATTGTCTTACTATAGCCGATCCGACCATACCGCAGTGTCCAGCTACATATATTTTATCTTCCTTTTCCATAAATAAATACTTACCTCATATTATCTAATACTATTTTTGAGTATACTTCGTAATATCTGACCGAACCATCATTGCTACCAATTGTTCAAATGAAACATTAGGCTTCCAGTCTAATATTTTAGCTGCTTTTGCTGCATCCCCCCATAATAACTCTACCTCTGCCGGCCGAAAAT
>CAKURN010000181.1 GCA_934675695.1 uncultured Candidatus Melainabacteria bacterium
GTATTCTTTTTGTCCCTAAATAAATACCCTTTAAAATTCCGAATTTTTTTATAGAAAGATAAGTATACTGAGAACAAGTAGGGCTAAACCTGCAGACAGGCGGAGAAAATTTTGAAAAAAATTGATAAATTTCGATTAGTTTTAAACAAATTTTTTTAAGCATTTCTTTTCAACAACTCGTTTTCGACTTTTTTAAAATCTTCTATAGTATCGATATCGATTACTTTTTCCGTCACAAAAGCAATAGGATTGAAACCTATGAAATCATTGGCTTTTAGCATTGTTTTTGTTTCGAGAGCATAAAACGCTCCGTTTTCAGAAATCATTTTGTAGTGTTTGTCTGCGTCTTGTCTTCTTGGGCGGTTCCTATAGTCATACAAACCTTCGTATTTATTATCCGGTGTAATTCTCCACTTTGCATGGGTCAAACCTGAAGAATAAGCAGAAAAACAGCTGTCGTACCCTTTTTTCTCTGCTTCAAAATAAAATTCAAACGCACTATCTATGTATTTTTCATCCCTCAATGGACAAGTCGGCTGCAACAACACTACATAATCAGGATTGTAGCCTGTATTTTGCAATTTTTTAACAACATCAATCATAACAGGTATTGTTTTTGTAGTATCTAAAGCAAGCTCCTTTGGACGTTTTAGAACTTCTGCTCCATAGGCTTTTGCAACAGATAAAATTTCATCATCTTCAGAAGACAAAATCGTTTTTGTAATGTATTTTGATTTTAAAGATGCTTCAATAGTATAAGCAATAAGAGGTTTATCCAGTATTTTTTTGATGTTTTTTCTCGGTATTCCTTTCGAGCCGCCACGTGCAGGAATTATACTCAAAATTTCTTTTACATTTTCCATATTTTTTTCGCCTCATCAAGCTCTTTAATATCTATATCTGTTTCATCTAAAATTTTTATCAAATTCGATTTTGTTTTTGCACAAACAAAATTTATTTCTTCATTTTTTCTATATGTAAGCATAAAATCAGTGTTTTTAAGTAAAATATCTTTCATAAAAATATTACCTACAACAGTCGATATAAAAATTTCTTCAAAATTGCAGTCTTCATTTTCGGCAAAAAAATCAACACTGATATCATCAAAAAAACTGTTATAACCAACAAGACTCACATATGAATTGTTTTTTGTTATTATATCAAACCCCAAAATCCCCACATATTCACGATTGTCATCAACTAAAGCTTTGATTGTCGGTGTTATTATTTGTTGTTCAATCTTGTTTTTTAATTCTTCACTTATCAAATTTTCTTTTGAAAAAGCAATGTCGTTTTGGTATTTTGTGTTCATCGTAATGATTTTTGCCTGGTAACCGTCACACAACGTCCAAATCGAGATGTTTTTCCCCTCTACATAATCTTCTATGATTATTCTTTTGTTTCCCGTATTGAAGAATTTTTCTATTGTTTTTGTTGCGTCTTTTTTTGTTTGACAAAAGAGCGTTCCCTCTTGAAAACTGTGATTATCAGGCTTTATTACAACAGGAAAATTAGAAGTCTTTATGTATTCAAGTGCTGTTTGCAGTTTTTCTGCAACAAAAAACTTAGAAGTCGGAATTTGATTTTTGTACATAAACCTTTTTGCACATACTTTTGAAGAAGAAATTTCAACTGCTTCAACAGTTGGTGCAAAAACAGTGATATTGCTTTCTGACAGTTCTTCTGTCAAATAAGAAGTTATAAATTTTTCTTCTGTTGTTAAAACCAAATTAATGTCATTTGCTGTGCAAAAATCAACAATATCAGCATTTTGCACAAAATCAATGTAGTTTTTGGCAAAAGAAAACATAGAAAAAACGTCATTGTCTTTGTTTTTTGAAAAAACTTCCAAAAATTTTTTTGCACTATAGTTTGTACCTAAAATTAAAATTCTCATAGAAATTATTATAACATATTCCTTAAATATGTTATAATAACATTAAAAATAGGAGTTTCGCTTTGGAAGAAAACAAAAACATAAACGAGGACGAGGATTTCAAGGATTTTGGAGAAGAACAGGATTTTGTTGCTCCAAATTTAGATGAATTAGACAAAAATATACAAGAAAAAGAAGAAGATATCGTCGTTCCTGATTTTGAAGACGAAACACAGAGTCTTGAAACTGAAAAAACTTCTGAAACTGAAAATTCTTTAAAAGAAGAACCAAAACCTCAAGACGAAGAAACTCCACAAGAAAAAGAACTAAGAGAATTAAAAGAAAAATACGAAGAAAATTCTAAAAAACTGGACTCTTGGGAAGAATTAAATTCTACTTACGATATAGTAAAAAAATACATTGTTTACATTAACAAAGAAAATATAGAAGCTATAGACAATTTGACGGTTGATGAAAGAAATGCTTTTATCAATTCGGCTATAAAAATGAAATTTGAAAACAATGACATAGAAAAAGTAAAAAACAAAAGAGCAAAAATTCTCTTGCATAGCACAATTATGCTATGTACAGCGATAATATTTATGCCTATTGCTGTTTATTTGGCACATCTTTCTATAGTTATGACATTCAAAAACTACAAATATTCGCAAGACAATTTTGAAAAACTATACAAAGAAAGTTTTTCAAAAAGTCCAACTTATCAAAAAGCCTTAAAATATTCAGGCACAAGCAAAAAAAGCAAATAAACGAATTATTTGCTTTGTGGTGCAATCACCATAACTACGTTTTTGCCTTCAATCATAGGTTTCTTTTCTATGACAATAGATTCTTGTTCAAATTCGGCTTGGAATTTTTGGATTAATTCTATAGCCAAATGACTATGCTGCATTTCACGTCCTCTCAACATAACAACAACTTTTACTTTGTTGCCTGCATTTAAGAACTTTTTCGCTGCTTTTAGACGTACTTCGTAATCATGTACATCTATTTTATAACGCATTTTTACTTCTTTTACGTCTACTGTGTGTTGTTTTTTCTTAGCTTCTTTAGCTTTTTTTTCTACTTCATACTTGTATTTTCCCCAGTCGAGAATTTTTGCGACCGGTGGAGCTTGGTTTGCTGATACTACAACTAAATCTAAACCTCTTTCTTTCGCCATAGCTAGTGCTTTTGAGGTAGGAATAGTACCATGGTTGTTACCTGTTTCATCAATTAATCTAACTTCTCTGGCTCTAATTTTTTCGTTTAAAAGTTCATTGGAACTTCTGTAATCATTTTTACTAATGGTTTTATCTCCTTTTTAATTTATGTTTTATTTATACCACAACTATTAATTTTTGTAAAAGTAGAATTTACTTATCTTCAAAGATTTCTGTACTTTTTTTAAAAAATTACTCGAATAATTTTTTTATTTCGTTTGGTTTGAAGATTCCGTATTCAGTGATTATTCCTGTGATTAATTCAGCAGGCGTAACGTCAAACCCGGGGTTTATAACGTTTACTTTGTCACTGCAGATTAATTTGTCGTTTATTGTTGTGACTTCTTTTCTGTCTCTTTCTTCGATTTTTATTTCTGCACCTGTTTTTATAGTAGGGTCTATTGTAGATTTTGGAGCTGCAATGTAG